>NZ_JBQHRN010000012.1:0-80414 GCF_052066735.1 Clostridium sp. HCP1S3_C6 | reverse complement strand
AACTAAATAATCCACAAAAATAGAAATTGGTAATCTAAACCATACAATTGTGGATAATTTCATATAAAAAAAGTAAGACTGTGGATTAATATAGAAAAGTTAAATTTACAGGAAAGATGGTCAGATAAAAAAATTTACCTTTCGGTTCTGAAAAAAATGTGTCTACTATATTGACATAGGTCCATTCTTTGGATATACTTATAATAGATAATGCAAGTACAGATGGAACAGGAAAATTATTTTCTAAAGAAAATTTTGGAGTGTATTATTTCAATACTGGAAGAAATATCGGAGGAGCTGGTGGATTTAGTTTTAGAATAAAAAAAGCAGTGGAATTAGGATATGAGTATCTATGGATTCTTGATGATGATACTATGCCGACTGAAAAAGCTCTGGAAGTATTTTTGCAAAAGGATAAAGAACTTGATGGAAGATATGGTTTCCTTACAAGTAAAGTTCTTTGGAAAGACGAATCTATATGTATTATGAATGTACAAAAGATTACGAAGTGGAAACAATTAAAGAAATTTGATAAAGAGCAAGTTGTACAATATGCTTCTTTTGTATCTTTGTTCATAAAAGCAGATACTGTAAAAAAAGTAGGGCTTCCATATAAGGAATTCTTTATTTGGGCAGATGATTGGGAATATACTAGGAGAATATCAAAAAATGATAAATGTTATTTCGTTCCACAAAGTGTAGTTCATCATTGGTGTAACAGTAATGTTGGGGCAAACATTATTTCTGTGGAATCTGACAGAATAGGACGTTTTAAATATATGTATAGGAATGATGTCGTGATGTATAGACAAGATGGAGTAGAAGGTACTATTTATCTTGCTATTCGTAATTTATTGCACATTATTAGAATTTTCAAAGATGGTAAAAATGTAAAAGAAAAATTAGCATTGATAAAAAATGCGACTAATGAAGGAAAAAATTTTAATCCTAAAGTCGAGTTTCCAAAAGGAGAGTAATTTTGAAAAAAGTATTAGAGGTTTTTGGAGAGCCTATTTCAAGTGGAGGACAAGAATCGTATGTAATGTCTACATTAAAAAATATGGATTTATCAGGTCTAAGAGTTGATTTGTTTACGCCATATTATTGTGACAATCAAGAGTATATTGATTATATGAAACATATTGGTGGTAAGGTTGTTTATGCAGATTTTCCATTTAAGGTAGGTGGAACAAGGCGAGAAATAATACCTTGCTTTGAATCATATTTAAAGAAAAATGAGTATGATGTTGTACATATCCATTCAGGTAGTATTTCAGTCTTAGCTTATTATGCAAGAGTGGCTGCAAAGCAAGGAATAAAGAAGGTGATTGTTCATTCTCATAGTTCTGGATTGAAAGAAAATTTGAAGCATTTTTTAATAAAAATGTATGCTTCTTGTATATTTAAAAAATATGCTACAGATTTCTGTGCTTGTTCTATAGATGCAGCAAAATGGAAATTTCCAAAAAGTGTATTGCCAAAAGTAAAAATAATGAATAATGGTATTGATTTGCAAATATTTCGATTCAATCCTATTGATAGGGAGAAAAATAGAAAAAAATTTGGTATTGAAGATGATGAACTGGTATTAGGACATGTAGGTCGATTTACTTATGAAAAAAATCAAAGTTTTCTACTTGAGGTATTGAAGGAATATATTGGCAAAAAAGATAACATCAAAGTTAAATTAATATTGGTTGGAGATGGAATTGAGATTGAACATGTTAAACAAAAAGTAATTGATCTTGTATTAGATAATTATGTAATATTTGTTGGTTCATCGGATAAAGTGATAGATTATTTACAAGCCATGGATGTATTTCTATTACCTTCTTTGTATGAAGGATTAGGAATTGTAGGAATAGAGGCTCAGGCAACAGGACTCCAAGTAATAGCATCAGAAAGAATTCCAAGTACAGTTAAAGTTACTAAAAATATACATTTTGCAAGTTTGAATGATATTAATAAATGGTGTGATGAGATAGATAATTTAAAAATTGCAAAAAGAAAAGATCATTCAGAAGAAGTTAGAGAAAATGGATTTGATATAGTAGTAACAGCTAAAGAAGTTAGAAAATTGTATTTTGATTAGGAAAGGAATTTTTAGATGATAAAAGATTATGATTCACCAATTGGGTTTGATACTGTTTCAATATTAATATATATGTCTTTTTTTATGATGTCATTCCTTTTTTGCTATTTGTCAGAAAGAATGTATAAAAAAAAGAAAAAGTGGGTAGGAATTCTTTGGACTAGTATTAGTATACTAGTTTTATGTATTTTAGCTACATTAAGATCGACAACTGTTGGTGGTGATATTAGTGTATATTTATTACCGAATTTTAAGAAAGCAATTACATATAGCAAATTTTTAGATTTTTATGTAGTAGCATCTTCTCAAATGGAGGTTTTGTTTTCACTACTAGTTTATTTATTTGCTAAAATAGGAAGTATTAAATGTTTATTTTTTGCTATTGAATTTTTAGTATTAACACCTGTATACTATGTTCTTTATAAAAATAGGGAACGATGTTCAATTACTGTTGGTTACATTATATATGTATTTCTTTTTTATAATTTTTCTCTATCTGGGATGAGACAATCTATTGCTATGTCAATGTTATTTTTAGCTACAAATTTTTTATTGAATAGAGAATACCTTAAATTAATATTTTGGAGTATAATAGCAATTTTATTTCATAAGGGAGCAATTATTGCATTATTTTTAATAACGTTGATTATTGCTTTTGAAAATAGAAAATCATATAAAAAGATGCTTAGTATACTTATGATTATTTTAATTGTTTTTTTCGTTTTGTATAATCAATTTGTAAATATACTTGCAAATGTGTTTTGGTTAATTAATCCAAGATATTCATTTTACATACGAACCAATATTACAGATAATATTATGTGGAGTAATATTCCGAATACTGATATTGTGCTGAAATTGGGAATTGTCATGTTGTGTGTTATATTTGGTCATTATAAAAAATCAATTAACAAACAAGATGTTTCATTGCTCGTATTTTCTTTGATAGGTCGATATTTTGTTCTATTAAATGCAAGAATGTATGAAGCACTTAGAATAGCGTATTATTTTGATATTTTTACCATTATCTTAGCCGCTAATACGGTACATCAACAAAAAATTAATATGAATAAAAAAATATTAAGTATATGTTTAATAGTTTTAGCGTTTTTGTACTGGATATATTTTATTATGTATATTGGAGGGTATAAAACTAATATATTTACATTTGGTTAATATAAATAATATATAGATTATTTGAAAGGTTGAATTATAAATTATGACAAAGATTATTGCATATTATTTACCTCAGTTTTATGAAACAGAATATAATAATGAATGGTGGGGAAGAGGCTTTACAGAATGGGTTCATGTGAAGGAAGCAAAGCCTTTATATAATGGACATAAGCAGCCAAGAGTTCCTTTAAACGATAATTATTATAATTTGTTGGATAAAAAAACTGTTGAATGGCAAACTAAAATAGCAAATGAATATGGAATTGATGGATTTGCATATTATCATTATTGGTTTGAAGGTAAAATGCTGCTGGAAAAACCTGCTGAGAATTTGTTACAGTGGAAGGATATAAATCAGAAATTTTTCTTTTTTTGGGCAAATCATACATGGTATCAAGCTAAAAATGGAAAGAAAAAAGTTTTGATTGAACAAACAGATGGAGGAGAAAAAGATTGGAGAGAACATTATGAGTATTTGAAACAATTTTTTTCGGATGCTCGCTACATAAAAATTGATGATAAACCTGTATTTGGTATTTATAATATGAAAATGCTTAAAAATGCTGATGCTATGATTGAATTTTGGAATGAGTTAGCAATAAATGATGGATATAAGGGGATTTTTGTTATTGAAAATAAGATGAAAAAGGGTGCAAAGAGTCAATGTAAAAATTCCAATGCAGTTGTTGCGCGTCAGCCAATGATTGCATTAAATGATTTTAATCTTAAAATTTACAAAAGAGTTATTAGAAAAATTAAAAATTTTTTGTTTCCAATACCTAAAAAGCCACAAATAGTTGATTATACATTAATTTCCAATTTTGAAAGAAATTATTTGAGTAAATCTAGTAAAAAAGAATATTTAGGTTGTTCAGTCGGTTGGGATAATACTCCAAGACACAAAAATTATGGACAAGTTTTTATTGGAGCTAATCCTAAGTTATTCAAAAAAACAGTAAGTGAATTGCTGGAGAAATCAGAAAGAATAGGGAATGAATTTATTTTTATTAATGCTTGGAATGAATGGGCTGAAGGAATGTATCTTGAACCAGATGAAGAGAATGGCTATAGATATTTAGAGGCGATCAGAGATGCAAAAATATCTATTAAGGATAAAATTTATGATAAATAAAGTTATGAAATTAGTTTATAAATTGAAAGTAAGAAGTTTAAAATGGGGTTCTATTAAAAATTTTAATATTGGTAAAGGATATATTGTAATTGGGTCTGAAAATATTTTTTTAGGAGATTTTTTTTATGCAGAGGATAATCTTAGACTTCAAGCGTGGAAATCCTATGGAAACCAGTCATTTAATCCGTTGATAAAAATAGGCAAACATGTTTCTATGATGGAAAATTGCCAAATTTCTTGTTGTAATAAAATATTAATCGGCGATGGATGTTTGTTTGGTGCAAATGTTTTTATTACTGATAATTTTCATGGAAATAATTCAATGGAACAAAATAATATATTACCAATTAATAGACCATTAGAAGTTAAAGGTAGTGTATGCATTGGAAAAAATGTTTGGATTGGAAGAAATGTTTGTATTATGCCTGGCGTAGCAATTGGTGATGGTGCGATAATTGGTTCGAATGCTGTGGTAACACATGATATTCCAGAAAAAAGTGTTGCGGTTGGTGTACCTGCAAAAGTAATCAAGCAAATAAATTAAATCTAAAAATAAATATAGAAAACTGTATTAGCAAATTTACATGTAGAAGACTCAATTAAATTCAAAGTAGAAAATATAAAATCTAACATTATGAAAGAAAAATCACTAAAAGCTAATTATATTCAAGTTGGTGAAATGGTCTTATGTCAATATTTTGGACACCAAAAGTTAAACTTTTTAATGTTGTACTAGCCTTCAATAAACTTAAATATAGTAATATTAGCTTAATGATAGAATAAAAATAGTATAAGTTGAAAGTGGAAATTTCTCGAAAAGATATATAATATAATTAAGGTTATAAAGATTTGCGATCTTGGAGGAATAGAAATAAATAAACAGTATGATAAAGAAAATGTAGTAAGGTATTACAAAGATCATTATGAATTAGCACTAAAGAAGTGTTCTGAGAGGTTAGGTATTGCAGCGTCAATTGGATTAAAAAAACTGATTCTAATAATGGAGAAGTTCCAACTAGAGGATCTGGAAACTATTCTAGTGATGAAGCTAAAGAAAATGCTAGATTAAAGAAAGAATTAAGAAATACCAAAGATGCACTTAATATATTAAAAAGAAGCCTAATATCAATAAATTGATATAACATTCTGGGAAAATGATACAAGCTATATTTATCGAAACTGCAAAAGAAGAAACTATTACAGCTGATGGTAAGAGACTTCGACTTAATGTCAGCGGAATGCTTAGAATATTAGGCGTTTCAAGAAATGGATATTATTCTTTTAAGAATAGGAAATCATCTTTAGGGGAAAAATGTAAAGAAGTTATTGAAGATAAAATAATAGACATATATGATGAATCCTGCCCAAATTATGGAGCAGCTAAAATTACGCAGAAACGGCGTGAAACAGGAAAAAAATAAGTGAAAAGACAATTGAAATTAATATGAGAGAATTAGGGCTTAAAGCTCATTATATCAAGCCTTATATTGCTATAACGACTAATCCAGATTTTAGTTCTGAACTTAAAAATATACTAAGTGGAAATTTATTCCGTTTCATCCCTAATGTTGTTTGGTGTACAGATATAACTTATATATGGACTTATGATGGCTTTTTATATCTTACAAGTGTTATAGACCTATACTTTAGAAAGATAATATCTTGGTATTTATTAGCTCAACTCTTGAATCAAAATGGATTGTATAAGCTATAAACAAGGCTAAAAGAGAATGGTTAAATCGTTACAGGATTTTAGACTATAAATACGCTGAAAAGCTTGTTTTTGAATGTGTAGAAATTTTTTACTAGGCTTGATACCTTGATTCGATAAAATTCTAAAAGAATTAAGGCTTAATCTTACATAATAAAAAATATTAAAATAAGCTCAGATATTAGGTATTTACTAAGACCTGAGCTTATTTTAGCATATCTAAATTTCTATTATTATACGTATTTTATGTTTATTTATCTGCTAATATGACTTACTATTTTAATATTAAAAGTCATCCCCTTTAATAATACCTGCTTTTATTGCATTAATAAAAGTTGTGTATCCACAATTTGTGCAAACAATTGGGATTATTGGTTCTACCAATTGATCATTTCCTAATACAATATCACCATTAGAATTGAATTCTCTCAATTGATAAACAACAGGTTCTATACTGATGTTTTCTTGATTACATATAGGACAAAAACCAGCATTTTTTGATTTTGAATTAATAAAAAATTGGACTTTTTTTAATTGATATTTTGATAATTTCATAATCCTATCCCTCCTAATTAATATATTATAATTTATTGAATAGAAAATCAATTTTAAATTTAACAATCTGTAAACATTTCATTAAACAAAAAAATTAATTGTTAAATGCAATACATAAATATAATCCTTACATTTTTGTATGATAAAATTTATTTATACAAAAGATAAAGGTGGAATGTTTATGAAAAGTAGTAAATTTAAGATAAGATCTATAATTGCAGCTTTTGTGGTAACATCATTTTTAAGCAGTTTTTATCCCTTTGAAAATTCAAATGCATATGCAGATGAATATGATACTTATGAATATAGTTTTTCTGCTACTCCAAGTGAATCCATAAATTTAGGTGAAAGTATAAATTTAAAAGCATATGAAAATGACGCTTTAGAGTATAGTTTTTTAGCTGAAAAGGGCAATGAAGTTAAAACATTAAATGATAATATAAGTATTGCATCCTTTAATAAGTTAAAAATATATACTGATAAAGATTCAATAATAGAGCAATATGTAAAAAATAATAATTTTGATTATATAATAAATGGACAGGATTATAAAAATAATAATTCTAATAAGGAAGGAGATAATTCAAACATTTTATTATTAATGGCAGCACTTATATTAACATTACCAATTTTAATAAAAAGAAAAAATATTTAAAAAAAGTATAAATAAAAGTGTCTTATAACCGATAATAGAAAGAAAGTGAATTTACGAGGATAAATGTGCCAATTATAGACTATGTTACAAATTAAATAGGCTTGTGCATAGTAATAAAATGTTGTACAATTATAGAGAGATGTAAAAGCGTTATAAATAAAAAATTTATAATTAAAAAAAGCAAAAGTCTATAAAAAGTACAAAGGTACTAGACCTAAAATTAATATTGACACTATAAGATAAAAAGTATTTTTGAAAATTATGCATTTTATAGATGTATATAAGCTTGTCAATATAAAAAATAGAAGGCTAGTATATAGTCTTCTATTTTTTATCCATAATATTTCTTATGAATACGTTTTAAAAAGCATATTTTTTTGTTATTAATCTAATAATATAATTAGAATGTTATTAGTTAATTATATATAAAAAGGAGGATTATTATTATGAAGGACAAAATTTTTAGTGTTTTGCAAAAAGTTGGTAGGTCCTTTATGCTACCAATAGCAATCTTGCCAGTAGCAGGATTATTCCTTGGAATAGGAGGTTCATTTACAAATGAAACAATGCTTAGTGCATATCACCTTCTAGATATAATGGGACCTGGTACATTTATTTATTCAATTTTATCAGTAATGAATGCTGCAGGGTCAGTTGTTTTTGATAACTTGCCACTTATTTTTGCTATGGGTGTAGCAATTGGTATGGCAAAAAAGGAAAAGGATGTTGCAGCTTTATCAGGTGCTGTTGCATTTTTAATAATGCATGCTTCTATTGGTGCATTAATAAATATTAATGGTGGTACTGATAACATGTTAGCTGGTTCAACAGCTAGTGTACTTGGAATTACTTCACTTCAAATGGGTGTTTTTGGTGGTATTATAGTTGGTCTTGGTGTTGCTGCACTTCACAATAAATTCTACAAGATTGAACTTCCACAAGTTATTTCATTTTTTGGTGGTACTAGATTTGTACCTATAATTTCAGCTATAGTTTATGTAATTGTTGGTATACTTATGTTCTATATTTGGCCAACAATTCAATCTGGTATATTTGCATTAGGTGACCTTGTTAGAAATTCTGGTTATGTAGGAACTTGGATATATGGAATTATAGAAAGAGCATTAATTCCTTTTGGTCTTCACCATGTATTCTATTTACCATTCTGGCAAACAGCAGTTGGAGGAACAGCAACAGTTGCAGGTCAATATGTAGAAGGTGCTCAAAATATATTCTTTGCACAACTTGCAGATCCTTCAGTTACTCACTTTAGTGTAGATGCAACTAGATTTATGACTGGTAAATTCCCATTCATGATTTTTGGTCTTCCTGGTGCAGCTCTTGCAATGTACAAATGTGCTAAGGAAAACAAGAAAAAAGTTGTTGGAGGACTTTTACTTTCAGCAGCACTTACAGCTATGGTAACTGGTATTACTGAACCAATTGAATTTACTTTCCTTTTTGTAGCTCCACTTCTTTATGGAATACATTGTGTTCTTGCTGGTTTATCATTTATGATTATGCATATACTTAATGTTGCAGTAGGTATGACATTCTCAGGAGGACTTATTGATTTATTCCTTTTTGGTATACTTCAAGGAAATTCAAAAACAAATTGGGTTTATATAATTTTAGTAGGTATAGTGTATTTTGCAGTTTACTATTTCTTATTTAAATTCTTAATTCAAAAACTTAACTTAAAAACTCCAGGTAGAGAAGATGATGGTGAAGAAACTAAACTTTATACAAGAAAAGATGTTGAAGCAAAGAAAGCATCATCTGAAGCATCAGATTCTAAAGAATCATCTCAAACAAATGATGATGATAATTCTGCATTAATACTTCAAGGTTTAGGTGGTAAGGATAACTTAGATGGTGATCTTGATTGTTGTATTACAAGACTTCGTTTAACAGTTAAAGATCCAAGTAAAGTTGATGAAGATATTCTTAAGAAAAGCGGTGCAGCTGGTGTTATTAAAAAGGGAAATGGACTTCAAGTTGTTTATGGACCTAAAGTTCCAGTTATAAAATCAAAATTAGAAGATTATATATCAAAATAATATTTGTTATGAAAATATTTACGGCATAAAACTCTTATGGTTTTATGCCTTTTATGTTATCTTTTTTATATGTATATGTTATAAATAAAAGTGATAATAACATGTATCATTTAAGAATATTAATCATCACTATTAATTATAACAGAACATAGGTTAATTTTAGTTATCATTATTAGCTATAACAATATATAAATACCATAAGTTTTATATATAAAAATTAAATAATTAATAATATATTGTTGCTAAAATATAATTTTATTGATAATGTAAAGATATAGGATATTAATGTACAAAAACTTATAGAAAATGGTGAAATTATGAAAGATAAAAAAAGATTGTCAGAGAGTATTGCCGATGATATATTGACAATGATAACAATAGAAAAGCGCTTTAAAGAAGGTGATAAGCTTCCTAATGAAAATGACTTATCTAGTGAATTAGATGTAAGCAGAACAACATTAAGGGAAGCTATAAGAATCCTTGCAACAAATGGTGTATTAGAAATAAGAAGAGGCAAGGGCACATATGTAACATATAATGAAAAAAATGAAAAAAATGCTGCCTTTGAAAATCTTTTAGATGCAAAAATAAATGCAAAGGATCTTTATGAAATGAGACTTATTTTTGAACCAGAAGCGGCATATCTTGTTGCCATTAGAGCAACTGATATGGAACTTAAAAGAATAATAAATTATGGAATGATGGTTGAAGAAAAAATACAAAAAGGTCAAGATAGAACTATAGAAGAACAGGCTTTTCATAAGGCAATTGCTAAGGGAACTCATAATGAATTTATGAATAAACTTATGCCTATAATATACAAGGCTATAGATAAGGGGGTAAAGTTATCTCAAACAAATAAACAGGCACTAAAGGATACATTAATTGATCATAGAATGATTATGGAATTCTTAGAAGCTAGAAATGCAGAAGGTGCTAAAAGTGCAATGAAAATACATATACTTCATGCTATGAATGAACTAGGTCTTATGTAGTAATACAGGAATAATTTTCTTGTTGAAATTAAATTCTCTATACATTATAATTACCTTACAATAAGATAAGGCGGTGTGATTTTGGATAGAGAACTTTTTGACTTTTTAAGTAACATGCAAGACAACATTAATAAAAAGTTTGATAAAATTGAAAATGAAATAGTAGGTATTAAGACAGATATATCAGGAATGAAAACAGAAATATCAGGAATGAAAACAGAAATATCAGGAATGAAAACAGAAATATCAGGAATGAAAACAGAAATATCAGGAATGAAAACAGAAATATCAGGAATGAAAACAGATATATCAGGAATGAAAACTGAAATATCAGGAATGAAAACTGAAATATCAGGAATAAAAACTGAAATATCAGGAATCAAACAGAGAATATCTGTTATGGAAAGTGATATTTCACTATTAAAAGATAATCAAGAATTATTAAGAGAACAAGTAAAAGAAAACACTAGCATTTTAAAAGCTATAAGGCATACAGTAGAGCAACATAAAGCTTATATAGATAAAGAAGCCGTTGATATTGCACATATTGAAGGTGATGTTGAATCTATAAAAGAAAGCATTAATACACTTAAAAATAATTATAGTGAATTAAAAGAAAGTGTTCTTGATATAAAAAAGAATGAAAGCTTGTTAATTTCAGCAACAAAGGAAAATTGTTATGATATTGTTTTATTAAAAAAAGCAGTATTTAAAGGCTAAAATATATTTTGGTGGTAATATGAGTATTAAAACTTGTATTATCACTTTTTTTATTAAAAATTATATTGGGTATTGTATAACAATGATATTGACATTAGACAACTCTCACTATATAATTAAAACATAAATCAAAAATATAAGTAGAGGTGGATTATATTGAAAAGTGATGTAATTAGAAAAGGTGTTAATGCAGCACCACAAAGAGCATTATTTCATGCATTGGGATTAACAGATGAAGAAATTAAAAAACCTTTAATTGGTATTGTAAGTTCAAAGAATGATATTGTTCCAGGACATATGAACATAGATAAAGTTGTAGAAGCAGTAAAACAAGGTGTTGCTATGGCAGGAGGAACTCCAATAGTATTCCCTGCAATTGCAGTTTGTGATGGTATTGCAATGGGACACGAAGGAATGAAGTATTCACTTGTTTCAAGAGAACTTATTGCAGATTCAACTGAAACTATGGCAAAGGCTCACGCTTTTGATGCTTTAGTTATGGTTCCTAACTGTGATAAAAATGTTCCAGGTCTTTTAATGGCTGCAGCAAGAATTAATGTTCCAACAATTTTTGTAAGTGGTGGTCCAATGCTTGCAGGTACATTAAATGGTAAAAAAATAAGTTATTCAAATGTATCAGAAGCTGTAAGCAGATACAAAGTAGGTGACATAAATGATGAACAATTATTAGAATTTGAAGAAAAAGCATGCCCATCATGTGGTTCTTGTTCAGGTATGTTTACTGCAAATAGTATGAACTGTTTAACAGAAGTTCTTGGAATGGCTCTTCCTGGAAATGGTACTATTCCAGCTGTTTATTCTGCAAGAATTAGACTTGCTAAAAAAGCTGGTATGCAAATTATGGAACTTTTAAAGAACAACGTAAGACCAAGAGATATTATGAAAGAAGATGCTTTCTTGAATGCATTAACAATTGATATGGCTCTTGGATGTAGTACAAATAGTATGCTTCATTTACCAGCAATTGCTCATGAATGTGGAATAGATTTGAACCTTGATTTAGCAAATGATATTTCAAGTAAAACTCCAAACCTTTGTCATTTAGCACCAGCAGGAGATCACTTCATTGAAGAATTAAATGAAGCTGGTGGAATATATGCAGTTATGAATGAAATAAATAAGCTTGGAGTACTTCATACTGATTTAATGACTTGTACAGGTAAGACTGTAGCAGAAAACATTAAAGGCCATGAAATAAAAGATACAAATATTATAAAAACTATTGATAATCCATATAGTACAACAGGTGGTATAGCAGTATTAAAAGGAAATCTTGCACCAGAGGGATCAGTTGTTAAGCGTTCTGCTGTAGCTGAAGAAATGATGCATCATAAAGGACCTGCTAGAGTATTTGATTGTGAAGAAGATGCATTAAATGCTATATATGATGGTAAGATAAATCCTGGAGATGTAGTTGTAATAAGATATGAAGGACCAAAGGGTGGCCCTGGTATGAGAGAAATGTTAAATCCAACATCAGCTATTATGGGTAGTGGACTTGGAAATTGTGTAGCATTAATTACTGATGGTAGATTTTCAGGAGCTACAAGAGGTGCAGCTATAGGACATGTATCTCCAGAAGCAGCAGTAGGTGGTAATATTGCCTTAATTAATGAAGGAGACATGATAGAAATAAATATTCCTGAAAATACAATTGAAGTGCTAGTTTCTGATGAAGAATTAGAAAATAGAAGAAAAGAATGGAAACCAAGAGATCCTAGAATAACAGATGGATACCTTGCAAGATATGCAAAACTTGTTACATCTGGATGCACAGGAGCAGTTTTAAAATAATATAAGTTATGATATATACAATTTATGAGATTATTTGGATGTTCTTTTTATATTCATTTTTAGGATGGTGTTCAGAAGAGGTATATGCTGCATGGGCATATAGAAAGTTTACTAATAGAGGTTTTTTTAATGGAACTTGGTGCCCTATATATGGTATAGGTGTCATAGTTGTTATAGCATTCTTAGAACCTCTTAGTAATAATTTGCCTATATTATTTTTAGGTGCTGTTATTTTAACATCTCTAATAGAGTTTATTACTGGATTTGTTTTGGAAAAAATTTTTAATGAAAAATGGTGGGATTATTCAGAAAATAAGTTTAATATTCATGGATATGTATGTCTTAGTTTTTCAATTATGTGGGGAATTTTATGTACATTTGTTGTAAAAGTCATTCATCCACTGATAATGAAATTAATAGATGGTATGCCACATACTTTAGGGCTTATTTTTCTTCTTATTATTTCAGTAGCTTTTTTTGTTGATTTGGTAGTAACAATAATGGCTATTTGCAAATTTAAAAAGCAGCTTAAATTAATGGATGAATTAGCAGAAAAAATAAAAGCATTCTCTAATGAAGTTGGAATAAATATATATGAAGGTGTTACTTCAGCTCTTGATAAAGAAGAACAATTTAAAGAAAATGTAGAAGAAAAGGTAGCTCAAGCTAAAGAAATTTCTAAAGAAAGAGTAGCTTTAAGAAAAGAAGCATCATTAGAAAAAATGCAAGCTTTTAAGAAAAAATCCCAGGAATTAGAAGAATTAAAAATCAAATATAAAAAAATATTTGACAATAAAAGATTTTCTTATACAAGAATAGTAAAAGCATTCCCTAAACTAGAAAAGGGTAAATATAAAGAATATTTAAGTAAAATGAAGAAGATTTACAAAAAGTAATATTTTATCAATAAAAATAAACTACAAGGTTGATTTTTGTCAATTTTGTAGTTTTTTTTATTTTAATATTTCCTATGAATAAAAAATATACTAAAGGGAAAAATAAATAAATAGAAGGTTTGGAGAAGGTGGAAATTTTGAAAATAGCAATTGATTTAGCTCATGGTTTTCCAAAGGATCATGGAAACATTGGTATTATATCTGAAGAAGAATTAATTAATGAAGTTGGGATATATCTTATAAAAGAACTTAAAAGTTTAGGCCATGAAGTTATGTTACTTAGACCTTCAAGAAATAGTAAAAACGATTCCCTTACAGAAAGAGGTTTGCTTAAATTAAGGGTAAAAAAATGTAATGAATTTGATAGTGATATTGTAATAAGTTTACATGGAAATATTGGAAAGGGTATTGGATCAGAAATATATACATACAAAGGTATTATGCATAAAGAGGCAGTTACAATATTAGACAATTTAAGCATTTTAGGATTTAATAATAGAGGCATAAAAAATGGAAGTGAAATTTATTTTGTTAAAGGGGTAAAGGCTAGAGCATTAGTTGTATGTGTATGTTTTCTTGATACTTTGTATGACGTTAATAATTATTATAGTGTAGGACCAGCAGCTATAGGTAAAGCTATTGCATATGGTATATTAGGTCATAAAAAGTCAAAAGAAGAATTATCAGATGAAAAGGACAATATTACTTGGATTGAATCTTTAAAAAATCAAATTACTATTCAAGGATATGCTGATATTAGTGATTTAGATTTAGAACCTGAAGAAATAATATATTATGCTCCGGATATATCCTTTGGCGCTATTGGTAGTATAACAAAACTTATTCAGAAAAAATTAAACATAAACTGTGATGGTATATTTGGAAATGAAACTAGAAATGCTGTTGTTGAATTTCAAAAGCTTAACAATTTAAAAATTGATGGTATAGTAGGTAGTGATACATGGACTAGTCTATATTATAATTAAAATATTTCATTGTAGTTATTTGTGAAATGAAAAGTATTTAATGTAAAGATAAATTAACAAAATCTCCATTAAGTATTATGAATAATATTGTTTTTTTAATCATAATATTATTTATAGTAACTTTGGAGGAGTAAAAGATGAAAAAGTTATTAACAGAAATAAATGACACTATAAGACAAAATAAGTTTAATTATCTTATAATACTGTTATTCTTATGTATTGGAATTGTTTTTGGAGTATGCAGTGTAAAATACATGAATAGTACGGATAAAAATGATTTGATTAATTATTTTAATACTTTTATGGAAGGTACTAGAAATGAAACTATAAATTATAGTGATTTACTTTTAAGCATAGTGATTAAGGTACTTTGTATTTTTATTCCCATTTTAATATTGGGTTATACTTTTTGGGGAACTCCTATAATATTAATTATTGATTTTATTAAGGGGTTTACACTTGGATATACATTTTCATTTTTAATTAATACTTTAGAAAAGAAAGGGATTTTATTAGCATTAGCTTCTGTTATTCCACAAAATATTATTTACATTCCATGTATTATACTAATGAGTATTATTTCTATAAAAACAGCAAATTATAGATTTAAGCATAGGTTTTTAAAAAGTAAAAATATAGGTATAATTATGGGAAATTCTAAAAAAATGATTTTTACTTTAATATTATTTTGTGTAGTTGCAATGTTTATAGAAGCTTTTGTTTGCCCTAGTTTAATTAAAATAATAGTATAAGAGCTAAACATAAGAAGGGGATAGATTTGATTTGTCGAATATAAAAATATAAGTAATGGTTAGGAGACAGAAATGAGGGAAATAATAGATAATTATAAGGAATATTTGTTACAAAATGATAAAAGTGAAAACACAGTATATGCATATGTTACTGATGTTAATCTATATTCAAAATTTGTAGAAAAAAAACAAATGCAGTTATTTAAATCAGATAATGTGGCAATAATGGCCTATATTCAATATCTCTTAAACCAAGGAAAATCAGAAAGATCAATAAATAGAATTGTTATTAGCCTTAGAAGTTTTTATAGTTTTTTAAAATACAAAGAAATAATAAGTGAAATACCTAAGATTTCTTTTAGAAGTAGCAAAACAGAAAAAAAATTACCTGAAATTCTTACTATTGCTGAAGTTGACAAAATAATAAGATCCGTTGATAAAGATTGTCCTAAGGGAATAAGGGATAATGCACTTTTAGAACTTATGTATGCTACAGGAATGAAAGTTTCTGAATTAATAAATATAAATGTCCAAGATGTTAATTTAGATCTTGCTTTTGTAAAATGCATAGACAATAAAAATTTTGAAAGACTTATTCCTATAGGCAGAAGTGCTTTAAGAGCAGTAAATGAATATTTAGAAATAAGAAGTACTATTGCAGATTTTGGAGTAAATAACCTTTTTGTTAATTTAAATGGTCAAAAATTAACAAGACAAGGAATATGGAGAATTGTAAAAGAGTATTCTCATAAAGCTGGAATAAAAAAGGACGTTAATTTAAATACATTTAGGCATTCTTTTGCAGTTCATATGCTTCAAAATGGTGCAAATGTTAGAGCTGTTCAAAAGCTTCTTGGAAATCAAGTACTTACTTACATGGACACTTATTATGAAATAATAAATAATGATAAAATTAACGTAATATATAAAAATACTCATCCAAGAGCTTAAGGGTTAATAATTTCTAAAGATAAGGAGGAATGCTTTATGAAAAGAGTAATATTAATAGTTTTAGATAGTGTTGGTATTGGTGAAATGCCTGATTCCTATAAGTATGGTGATAAAGGTGCAGATACATTTTTTCATGTTAATGAGAAAATGGGAGGTTTAAATATTAAAAATTTAGAAAAACTAGGCATATACAGTATTCCTAAGATTAAGAATTTTAACAATAGAAATGATGTTATTGGATGCTATGGCAAAGCTATGGAAAGGTCAGTAGGTAAAGATACGGTAACTGGACATTGGGAAATAGCTGGAGTAATTTTAGAAAACCCTTTAAATACTTATCCAAAGGGTTTTTCAGATGATATTATAAATAAATTTAAAGAAAAAACAGGAGTTAAAGGGGTTTTAGGAAATAAAGTTGCATCTGGTACTGAAATAATAAAAGAATTAGGTGAAGAGCACATAAAAACAAAATTTCCAATAATATACACATCTGCTGATAGTGTATTTCAAATTGCATGTCATGAAGAGGTTTATTCTTTAGATGAACTTTATAAAATGTGTATTGAAGCAAGAAAAATATTAACAGGAGATAATATTGTAGGAAGAGTAATTGCAAGACCTTTTGTAGGAAAAGATGGTTCTTTTACTAGAACTTCTAATAGAAGAGATTATGCATTAGATCCTTTTAGTAAAACAATGCTTGAATATATAAAGGAGAATGGTCTTACTGTGGCTACAGTAGGCAAAATTGAAGATATATATAATAAAAAAGGTGTTACAGATGCAATTCATATAAAAAATAATATGGATGGAGTAGATAAAACTCTTGATTATATGGATTCTGTAGAGAATGGTCTTATTTTTACTAATTTAGTTGATTTTGATATGTTGTATGGACATAGAAATGATCCAATAGGATATGGAAATGCCATTGAAGCCTTTGATAATAGACTTAATGAAATATACAATAAAATGCAAGATGAAGATTTACTTATTATAACAGCAGATCATGGATGTGATCCTACAATGCCTGGAACAGACCATTCAAGAGAATATATACCAATACTTTTATATGGCAAAAATATAAAAAGCAACATATGTATTGGTATTAGAGACACATATGCAGATATAGGAAAAAGTGTATTAGATTATTTAAATATAAAAAATAATCTTGTAGGTAAATCATTTATAAGGGAAATTATTAAATAATATTTTTAATATTAGATTATTATTAAATTATTGTATTAGATGTTTACTAAAGGTTATGTAAAAAATTTGCTAAGGGTGGGGAACTTATGAGAATGTATGATATTATTTACAAAAAAAGATGTGGAAAAGAGCTTACAAAAGAAGAAATAGAATACTTTGTAAAGGGCTTTACAAATGGTGAAATTAAAGATTATCAGGCATCTGCACTTTTAATGACCATATTTTTTAATAAAATGAATAAAAGAGAAACTACAGATTTAACAATGGCTATGGCAAACTCTGGGGATACTATGGATTTATCTAAGATTCATGGCATAAAGGTCGATAAACATTCAACTGGAGGTGTTGGAGATAAAACAACAATAGCTTTGGCGCCACTAGTAGCGTCTACAGGTGTTCCAGTAGCCAAGATGTCAGGAAGAGGACTTGGCCATACAGGAGGTACAATAGATAAGTTAGAATCTATTGACGGTTTTTCTGTAAATATTAGTGAACAGCAATTTATTGACAATGTAAATAAAATAAAAATTGCTCTTGCTGCTCAAACAGGAAAATTAGCACCTGCAGATAAAAAAATATATGCTCTTCGTGATGTAACTGCTACAGTAGATAATATGTCTCTTATAGCATCAAGTATTATGAGTAAAAAAATTGCATCTGGTGCAGATGGAATTGTTTTAGATGTTAAAGTTGGAGATGGAGCATTTATGAAAACAAAGGAAGATGCAGAAAAATTAGCTAGGTTTATGGTGAACATAGGAAATTCTGTAGGTAGAAAAACAATAGCAGTTTTATCAGATATGAATGAACCTTTAGGGTTTGCTGTAGGTAATTCATTAGAAGTAATAGAGGCTATAAATACTCTAAAGGGGAATGGTCCTAAGGATCTTCTTGAACTGACACTATGTCTTGGAAGCAATATGCTTATGATTGCAAATAGAGTAGAAACTTACGAAGAAGGAAGAACTCTTTTGCTTGAAAATATTAAAAATGGAAAGGCTATAGAAAAATTAAAAGAATTTATAAAAATGCAAGGTGGTAATGAAAAGTTTGTAGATAATATAAATCTATTTAAAAAGAGTAAATATACCATTAATGTTTTTGCAAAGGAAAGTGGTTATATTTCGAAAATTCATGCACAAAATGTAGGACTTATTGCTATGAAACTTGGTGCAGGAAGAGAAAATAAAGATGACTTGATAGATTTATCTGTAGGAATTGTCTTTGCTAAAAAATGCTGTGACAAAGTTAATAAAGGCGACTTATTAGCTACAATATATGCAAATGATGAAATAAAAGGTAACATTGCAGCAAAGGAATTATTAAATGAAATAGAAATTAGTAATAATTCTTGTAAAAAAACTTTAATATATGAAATAATAAGGTAATGATTTTCTTATAAATTAATAAAAAAACTAGTATAAATATGCCATATTCGTAGAATACTATGAATATGGCATATTTTTTTAACAAAATGTTATTTTTATGATAAATAGTTGAATATAATAATAAAATATATTAAAATTAGTAAAGGAATTCGCAAAATATGTCGAATATTTTAGCTTAATAATATTTAAGGAAGTGATTTTTTGGAAAAAGATAAAGATTTTAAACCTTATATTAGTGCTGATAAAATAATACCTGAATTTACTGTGACTTCTATAGTACTTGGTATTATTCTTGCAGCTATTTTTGGTGCTGCAAATGCATATTTAGGTTTAAGAGTTGGTCTTACAGTTTCGGCATCAATACCGGCTGCTGTATTATCAATGGGTATAATAAGGTTTATTTTAAGAAAAGATTCAGTGCTTGAAAATAATATGGTACAAACAATAGGTTCTGCAGGTGAATCTCTTGCAGCTGGTGCCATTTTCACATTGCCTGCATTATTTATATGGGCAGATGAATGGGGCACATCAACACCATCATTTTTAGAAATTGGAATAATTGCTTTATGTGGTGGTTTGCTTGGAATATTGTTTATGATTCCACTTAGAAAGGCTCTTATAGTAAAAGAGCATGGAGTTTTACCTTATCCAGAGGGAACGGCTTGTGCAGAAGTTCTTTTAGCAGGGGAAGAGGGTGGCTCTAAATCAAGTGCAGTTTTTGCTGGGCTTTCAATTGCATCAATATATAAATTTATAACTGATGGTTTAAAAATATTTCCTAGTGAAGTACACCATGAAATTAGTAGCTACAAGGGTTCTGCTGTAGGTATGGATGTACTTCCAGCGCTTTTAGGTGTTGGATACATATGTGGTGCTAAGATAGCAGGATACATGTTTGCTGGTGGTATAATAGGTTGGCTTGTTATATTGCCTGTTATA
This sequence comes from Clostridium sp. HCP1S3_C6, assembly GCF_052066735.1. Classification (NCBI taxonomy): domain Bacteria; kingdom Bacillati; phylum Bacillota; class Clostridia; order Eubacteriales; family Clostridiaceae; genus Clostridium; species Clostridium sp. HCP1S3_C6. Next base: position 60,382 of record NZ_JBQHRN010000012.1, on the reverse strand, counting down.
AGTCTTTTTGGAGGAAATGCAGTAGTATTTCCAGCTGAAATCCCAATAAGTCAGCTTGATACTTTCGGACTTTGGAGTAATTACTTGAGATACATAGGAGCAGGTGCAGTTGCTACAGGTGGTATATTAAGTCTAATTAAAAGTTTACCTTTAATTATAAGTACATTTAAAAAGGCATTAAAGGATTATACTAATAAAGATAAAGAAAATGGATTAATTAGAACTGATAAAGATATTCCTATGAATATAGTTATTATATTAGTTGTTTTAATAATGCTTATAATAGCCCTTGTACCAACTATACCAGTGTCATTTATTGGGGCATTAATAATTGCTGTATTTGGATTTTTCTTTGCTACAGTATCCTCTAGGCTTGTTGGATTAGTTGGAAGCAGCAACAATCCAGTATCAGGAATGGCAATTGCTACTTTGTTAATTTCAACTATCGTCTTAAAAGCTACTGGAACTGTAGGAAAAGAAGGAATGATAGGTGCCATGGCAATAGGATCTATTATATGTATAATAGCTGCCATTGCCGGAGATACTTCTCAAGATTTAAAAACTGGATATATAGTAGGTGCTACTCCTAGAAATCAACAAATTGGAGAATTTATTGGAATTACAGTATCAGCTCTTACAATAGGTGGAGTTTTATATCTATTAAATGCAGCTTGGGGATATGGATCTACTGAACTTCCAGCGCCACAAGCAATGCTTATGAAAATGGTAGTAGAAGGTGTTATGGAAGCTAATCTTCCTTGGAATCTTGTGTTTGCAGGTGCAGGAATAGCTATTGCTGTTGAAGTTTTAGGTATACCAGTATTGGCTTTTGCAGTAGGATTATATTTACCAATACATTTAAGTACACCAATTATGATAGGTGGATTAATTAGACTATATTTTGAAAAGAAAAAGAAAATAACAGAAGAAAAACGAAAAGATATTGTTGATAGAGGTCTTTTATACACTTCAGGGCTTATTGCAGGTGAAGGGTTAGTAGGTATATTGCTTGCAGTATTTGCTATTGTAAAAATTAAGGATGTACCATTGTCAGAATTAATCGATATATCTTCAATAATTAATTTTGGAAATATTGGTGGTATAGTTGCTTTTGTACTTTTAATATTGTCGTTATTTATGTTTACTATATGGCATAAAGATAATAGGAGTTCTAAAGAAAATAAAGTATAATAAAATTTATAATTATTTATGAAATGCACAAATTTTGTGGATTTTAAAGTAATTTTAGAAGGTGAGTGCAATTTTGGGTTTTAAAAGTAGAAATAAAGACAATTGCCTTGAAGTCATTCCTACTAGAAATAAAAAAATAAGCTGGAGTGTCAAGGAGAATATTGTAATACTAGAAATAGAGCGAAAAGGATTTTTTGATAAGATAGCTCAAAAATTTTTTAAAAGACCTAAAAAAAGTTATATAAGGTTAGACGAATTATCTAGCTTTGTGTGGCTTAATATTGATGGTAAAAGAAATATAAATGATATAGCTATGCTTGTTAGAGAAAAATTTAAAGAAAAGGCAGAACCCTTATATAATAGGCTTATTACTTTTTTTAAAATTCTTTATGATAATAAATTTATTTTATAAAATAAAAGGTGAGATAAAAATCATTATCTCACCTTTTATGCTAATTTTAATGAATTATCTAACATATCAGCTGCTTCGTTATTTGAAATATCCTTAACAATACTTATTTCGTCAATAACAAGCTTTCTTACATTGTTTAACATTTGTGTTTCGCTTGAATTTAAAGTGTGTTCTTTTTTAACATGTGATAAATCGAATAAAACCTCCATGTAATCTTTTAAAGTACCTGATTTCATTTTTGAAGTATTTTCAGTGATTCTTTCTTTGGAATTTGCATATGTAGTATTTTTTGCGCTAGAAGCAAAATAAGATATGTTGTCAAAAATTTTATCAACAGTTGATGTATCACTTAATAATCTTATGTTAGAATCTTTAACACGATTAGATGGAAGCATTACCTTTAAAGAATTACTAATTAAATGGATTTTATAAAAATCCTGCATTTCACCTTTGAATTCTCTTTCTTCAATTAAATCAATAACTCCTACCCCTTGTACTGGATAAACTATTTTATCTCCTATATTAAACAAGTATGGCACCTCCTAATATTTTTACTATATAATTTCTTGTTATGTATGTATTATATCATAAAATATCTGTAAAAATCAAATATTTAATTTTATCATATACAATAATAGTGGTCAATACCTATAAGAAAATATTAATTCTTTTAATAAAAAGTTTACTTTTGCATAAATATAAGAATAATTTAAGGAAAGTTAATATAATATATAAAGGTATTACTAGGCAAAATGTAGAATTAAAAATTTAGCAAGTAAAGGAAGGAGGAATTCCTATGAAAATGGTAGTTAATACATGTAATATTGATACAATATACGGTAATAGAACTATTAATCTTATTAGAGAAGATATAAGTGAAACACAAGCTGATCTTATAGTTTTTTCAACTCATGCAGATAACAATAGACCAATAGAAGGAGAAGTTTATGAAGCTTTGAAAAAAGTTTATAAAGTTAATTTTCAAGGCAAGGGAAATGTAAGTATGATAATGAATGATGTAAGTATGCATTATTGGAGGGAAAAACAAGAAAATAAAGAAAGAAGACAGGGATTTCTTATGGCTAGAATTCCAACTTTTTCTGAGAAGAAAGATAAATTATCAACTTATGATAAAAATATAAGAGCAATATTTGCTACAATTAAGGCTTTGGAGTTTAATGATAATGTATTTGAAAGTATTTCGTTGCCTATAATTGAAGGAAATAAAAACATAGATTATTATGAAAGTATAAAAATTTTATTGAAATATGCCATAAAACTTTTAAAGGAAAGTAAAAACACAGAGGTTTTAAATTTTTACATTTTAAGAGAAACAGAAGAAGGAAATTGGAATAAAGCTTTTGAAAAAACTTTAGGAAGAACATATTATAAGCAAGGAAGTCTTGTTGTAATTGAGTCGTTGATAGTTAGCATTAAAGAAATTATTTCTGATATATTTAAAAGTGGGGAATATAAGGAACTGGAGTATATTTTAAGAATAATTGAAAGTGAATTAGATGAAGTTGATTCCTTATCAATTAACAGTATTGCTATAAACTCTAGAAAAATAAGTGAAATAATCGCAAAAAGTGTGGCTAGCAAGCATAATCTTAATATTTTTAAAATTAAGTATGATTTAAGTTCTATATTAAATTTACTTTCAAGTAAAGACATATTAGCACCATGGATTATTCAGTACCTTCATATGTCTAGAGTTTTTGGTAATAAATCAGCTCATGTTGAAACTTCTAATAAATATGTACCAAAGAAATTTTATAATAGTGATTTTATATCAATATTGTCATCTTTATATAATATATTAGCTTTTTGGTATTATAATAAAGATAAAATTTAATAATCTAAATGGATATATTGGCAAATGGAGAAGTTTAACTTTCTCCAAATTTGCCCCAAAATATGAATATTCCAAAAGTTAAAGCAATAATAAGAAGACTCCAAGTTAAATTTAAAGGGTGTACAAATTTAGATATTAAAATATTTAATATAAAATAGGTTAAAATTGAAAGTAAAATATAAATTATTACATTTGTTAGTGATATATCAATATCTATATTTTTAGTTACTTCATATAAATTTATTATTACACTTACAATGGAAGTTAAGAAAAGTGTTATAACATAACCATAAATATTAATCCAGGAGATTGAGGTAAATAGAAACAAACCTATTAATTCCAATATTGCAACGATTATTGAATTTCTAAGAATTATACCTTGTTTATTTATGCCATTTAATATTCCAAACATTGTTGTAGATACAAAGAAAATCGGGGCAGAAAGTCCTGCATATTTTATGTAATTTCCAAGGTCATTTCTTTGATAAAATATTTGGCCAAGTTCATCTGGAATTAAAAAGCAAACAACGGAAGTTGCTAGTCCTAAAATAAAGGCAACTTTCATTACTTTCCTTATTCTTGTTGATGCACTATAGTAATTTCCTTTACTTATAGTTTGAGAAAGATCAGGGATTAAAAGTGTATTAATAGAGCTTACAACAATAAGTGGCATTCCTATAATCATCATTGCCATACCTGTAAATTTTCCAATCATAGATAAAGCTTCAGTGTGTGAAAAACCAGCATAATTTAAACATCTAGGAATAACTAATGTAGACATGGTATTGAAAATATTACTTAAAAATCCATTAAGAGTTAAAGGGAGACAAAGAGCTAAAACATTAAATAGAAGTTGAGAACGTCTTTCAGGCCTTTCATTTGTATGAGGTATAGATTTTTGAATGTGTTTGTAGTACAAAAATAGTAGAATTAAACTTTGAAGTTCTCCAAGACACAAGGCTACATAACATAATGTAACAAGCAAAGTTAAATCAGTAGCATTAAATGCAAATATTAAAATAGCTACAGTTAATATTCTAAGAGCTTTTTCTAAAATATCTATTGAAGCTGGAAATACTATTTTTGATGTACCCCAGAAATATCCTTTTAAAATATTTGAAAGAGCAATAAATATCATTGCAGGACATGTTACTTTAATAGAATTTATAGTACGTATATCCTTTATTCCATATTCCCCAATATAAGGGGCAAATACAAACACTAAAATTGCTACTAAAATTCCCCATAAAAAATTAAAAAATGCAACTGTTTTGATAGTTTTTCTTAAATTGGTGAATTGTTTTTTTTCTGAATAAACAGCGGATATCTGTGAAATTGAGGCAGATACACCTGCTGACATTATACATATAAATAAATTATATATGGGCATAACAAGGTTATATAACCCCATGCCTTCAGCACCTAATATATGAGAAAGATATATTGAAAAAATAAAACCTAAAATTCCTGTTGTTATATTTGAAGTAGTAAGTAAAAAGGAATTTTTTAAAAAGTCATCTTTGATGACTTTGGCATCTTTCAAGACTTTGTTTTTTGGAATGGTAGTAGAATTTTTTCTATTTGAGGCTATATCAATATTTTTTGGCAAAAATATTCACTCCTAAAACTTGATTATACATTAGTTTATTCTATTTGATAATTAAATATACAATGAAATTTTTAATATATAAGTAAAAAACTAGGTGCTAAAGTGCACCTAGTAGAAATGAAATTTTGCCTATTTTTATTTTAAGTTTTCTGGGTTTAAGCATTCAAGTTCAGGAATTACAAAAATTCCATCTTTTCTTATTAAAACATCATCAAAGTAGATTTCTCCACCACCATATTCTTTTCTTTGAATTAATACAAGATCCCAGTGAAGAGCTGATTCATTGCCGTTATATGCATCATCATAGCAACTACCAGGTGTAAAATGAATAGAACCACATATTTTTTCATCAAATAATATATCTTTCATTGGAGTTAGTATATATGGATTTACACCTAGGGCAAATTCTCCTACATATCTTGCTCCATCATCCATATCAAAAACTTCATTAATCTTTTGTGTATCATTAGCAGTTGCTTCGATTATTTTGCCATCTTTAAATGTTAACTTAATGTTTTCATAAGTAAAACCACCATGAAGAGATGGAGTATTATAGCAAATTGTACCATTGACAGAATTTTTTACAGGGGCAGAATATACTTCGCCATCAGGAATATTCATTTCTCCTGAGCATTTTATAGCTGGAATATCTTTAATTGAGAAAGATAAATCTGTTCCATTTCCTGTTATTCTAACTTTGTCAGTTTTATTCATTAAATCAACTAGTTTATCCATAGCTTTTGACATTTTTGAATAATCTAAATTGCATACATCAAAATAGAAATCTTCAAAAGCTTCTGTACTCATATTAGCTGATTGTGCCATAGAACCATTTGGGTATCTAAGAATTACCCATTTTGTTTTTGGAACTCTTATTTTACCATGAACTGGTTCTGCAAAATGCATATTATATAATTTGTTTTTGTCAGATGGAACATCAGATGTTTCAGCAGTATTATTACCAGCTCTTATGCCGATATAGGCATCCATGTCATTCATTCTCTCACTTTCGTATTTAGCCATAAGATCAAGTTGTTCTTTAGTAGCGCCCATTAGAAGTTCTCTGTCAACTTCTTTATTTTTTAATGTAACTAATGGTATTGCAGAAACTTTATAGGCTTCTTTTATAAGTTCTTTAACTAAGGGCAGGCAATCACCTATTCCTTCAATTAATACTTTTTCTCCAGGTTGCAAATTGCATGAATAATTAATTAAATTTTTGGCAAGTTGTGTGTATCTACTATCTTTCAAGTTAAGTCCTCCTTTTTATTGATTTCTTTAAAAATAGTATAACATTGTTAGATTAAATTTATAAGTATATGTAAAATAAATGTTATATTTTTCTGAAATAAAAATATAAATAAATAAAGCATTATTTTTGGAGGAAATATGAAAAAACACTTAAAAGTAATTATAGTTTTTTTACTTATAGTATTATTTGGACTTGGAATATATAATGTGGTATCTATTTATAATATGAAAATAGTAACTGATAATATGGATTGTACAATTATTAATAAAAACATGAAAAATGGTGTAAGCCTTGAAATAGATAATAGTAATAATATTTATGTGGCCAAAAGGACTCAAATTAAATTAATAACGCCTGAAGGAAAAGAAAAAAATGTTATTTCAAATGGAAATTATGATATTGAAGATATTTTATATAATGATAATAAGCTTTATTTTATTTCTAAAACTACTTTATATAAGCTTGATTTAGAAAATTTAGATATTGAAGATTATTTGGAAAATATTCCTTTAAGCGGTAACAATGTTGACAGAAAGTTGTTTTTGGTTAATGGAAATATGGGGTTAGCTATTGGTGCATGTACCAATTCTGGAGTTTCAGAAGGACCTAATTTTGAAATACCTCCAATAGATATAACTTTAAATGGAAATAATTTTGGGGATAGTGAAGACATTACTTATTGTAAAAGACCTGGGATAAAAGGTATAGTAGGTGAAAAAATAGATGGACAAAGTATTGGAAATGCAGCTATATATTTAATTGATAAAGATACAAAAAAATTAGAACTTTATGCAAGTGGTATAAGAGCAATAACAGGTATTGATGTAAACAGTCAGGGTGAAATATATGCAGCTGTGCAAGGAATGAGTAATGAAGGACTGAGGCCAATAAATGATGATTGTGATTATATATATGAGATAAAAAAGGGTATTTGGTATGGATTCCCTGATTATTCAGGTGGAGATTACATTGAATCTCCAAGGTTTCAAGACAATGAAGGAAATCTTGTAAAACCAATATTACTTTTAGAATCAAAAACTTCTGAAAAAGCAAATGCTCCTTTATTTGTGTCAGATAAACAAAATACTATAAAATCATGTGCTATTGATAAGGATGGTAATATTTTTGAAAAAGATAGTATAGTGTTTTTTGATAAAAGCTCCAAAAAAATTAAAGTGTTGAGCAAAACTGGCAGTTTAAATGATATAGTGACTGTTACAAATAAAAGTGATATTAAAGATATAGTTTATTATAATAAGGGATTCTATATAATGGATAGCTATTTAGGATATATATACAAGATTTCGCAAAAAGAAAATTCTAGAAATTTTTATATACCAAGAAATATATGGATTTTCATCACATTACTTTCAGCTATTTTAATAATTATAGCTATTTACAAGCTTTTAAAAACTACTTCTAAATAGTGAAAGCATTGTTATTTATAATGGTAAAAGAATTTTGTGAAAATGTTTCTCATCACTGTTATTTATAACAGTGCATAAGAATTAAAATATATAACATACAAGATACAAATATTAAAAAATAATAATACTTATAGGTGGGTGAAAAAATGGAAAAAACATTAATAATAAATATGGATTATGTTGCCATCAACGGAGATGTTCTTGATGTTACTAGCGATAAAGCAGGAATAATTTATAATTTATCCAAAGACGTTATAGATGAAATATCAGTAGATTATGTTGATGAAAATAACAAAGATATTTTGCTAAAAAGACGCTACGATATTTGTACTTTTTTCTTTAATTTAAATGAAGTATGGAGTAATAGAAAAAGAGAGTGTATAATAAAAGAGGCTAGCCAATATTTAAAGAAAGATGGTAAAATATATTTGTGGGATATAAATAAAGAAAGGGGTAAGATAGTAAATAGTAAAGTTAAAATAAAAATGCCAAACAAGACATTTAAAGAAACAGATGTTATAAATTTAAATCCATTAATTGAATTTAACTATAAAGATGTAGAAAAGATTTTATCAAAATATTTTGTAATAAACGAAGAAAAAGTTTGGGAAGATATGTTTTATATAAAAGCAACAAGAAAATTATAAACTTTATATAAAAGAAAAATTATAAACTAAGAGGATTAGATATTTATGAAAATTCTACTTGTTGCAATTAAATTGCAGTATATTCACAGCAATTTAGCTGTAAGATATTTATAATCCTTCACAAAAGATCTCCCTTATTATTCTAAAATAAGGGAGTTTTCTATTAATGAAATAGAGGAAAAATTTAAATCTTTTGTAAATTCTTTTGATGATGGTTTTTAATAAAACCAGATGAAATACAACTTTTTTTTAAAAGCTATTAAAGGGATCACAGATGCTTTTAGAGGCAAAAAAATGGTATAGAATATTACCTATATCCTCCATATAAAATACTTAAGACAAATAAAATTTAATATTTTAAAATTTTAATACTTAAGAGAGTTGAAAAAGTAGTCGATAAGTATTATAACAGTCAAAAATTTAATAATATATTTCATTTTTTCTATTATAAATTTGATACTCCTTTTGATTTTTTCTATTTATTTAGGTGATTTTTTTGAGGAAAAGGGTTACTTTAATAGCAATATTTGAAATACACAATATTACAAGGTATTTTTAGACTTTAATAAGGAAATATTAAAAGGAGAGGAAGAATATTTAATAGATATTATTAAATATGATTATTTAAATTATAACAAAAGAAGAGGAATACCTGACTTCTTAAAAGGAGGGGTGCCAAAGAATGTTGAACTTAAAATAAAAGAAAAGTTTAAAGGAATATATTCTTTTAATATTGAAAAAAATATTTGGAGTGTGTATAATGTGATATAAGAAGTAATTAATACTACATAATCAAGTAATCTAAAACAAAAGATATTAATTACTTTTTAATACATTCTATAAGTAAGAAAAGCTAAAGTGCTTTACTTTAGAAAATGCACAGTCTATGAAAAGGTGGTGATATTTTGGCATTAAAAGCAATACAAGAAGTAAAAAAAGCTGAAGCAGAAGCAACTGATATTATAAAAAATGCAAATGCGGAAGCAAAAACTATTGTATCTGATGCACATAAAGAAGCTCAGAAACAATACGAAGCAATTTTAGATGGCGCTAGAGAAGAATCAGATAAAATGATAAAAGCAGCCATAAACGAAGGGCAAAAACAGGCTGAACCTATAATTGCAAAAGGCTCTGAAGATGCAAAAGCAATTTTAAACACAGATGAAAGCCAAAAGAGTAAAGCAATTAATTTAATTATTGAGAGGATAGTGAAAGTAAATGGCAATAGTTAAGATGAACAAATTCACATTGCTTGCATTTGAATCCCAAAGAGCTGAGCTTTTAGAAAAACTTCAAGATTTTTCAGAAGTAGAATTTACAGATCTTCAATCTGAAGTTCTAAATGAAGAAAATGTAAATGAAGAATATGAAGGCTTGGATTTTGATAATGCTGGTTCAAGTTATGAAAAATGTGAAGAAAAATTATCTAAGGCTAAATCTACTCTTAAGTTTTTAAAAGAGTATGTTCCTCAAAAATCAATGATTAAGTCAATGCGAGAAGGAAAAAGAGAGCTTACATTAAAGGAACTTGAAAAGGCAGCACTTAATTCACCTTTTGATGAAATCTGTTCAAAGGTTAAGGATAAAGAAAATGAATTAGCTGCACTTGAAAGTGAAAAGTCAAAACTTCAAACAGAGATTGAAAGTCTTAAATTAATTGAAAATTTTGATGCACCATTAGAAAGCTTAAATGATCTTAAAACTCCTGTATTTTTTGGAAGTATTCCAAAACAATATATGGATGAACTTGCTCATTTTGATGATTATTATATTGAAATAGTAAGTGAAAATGATCAAGATGTATACTTCTTAAGCATGTGTAATGAGGACCAAAAAGAAGAACTAGAAGAAAAGCTTAGGAGTTTTGGATTTAGTCCATTTAAAACTACCCTTAAGGAAAAACCTATTGAAATTATTCAAAACAATATGGATAGTATTGAAAAAATTAAATCTAAGGAATTCTTTGTAAAAGAAGAATTAGCATCTTTTGATGAAGATGTGAATACTTTAGAGTTAATTTGCGAATACTATGAAAATATTGTAACTAGAAAAAATGCAGTAGATAATTTCTTAAGAACTAACAATGTAGTTATTATAAAAGGATGGCTTCCTTCAGAAGAAAATAAAAACTTTGTATCTTTATTAAAGGAAGTTTTAGGTGAAGATTACTATATTGATTTTAGTGAAGTTACTGATGAAGATATTGAATCTGGAATTGTTCCAGTAAAGCTTAAAAATAATGAGCTTAATAGTGCTTTTGAAGACATAACTAAAATGTATAGTACTCCAAGGTATAATGAAATAGACCCTACACCACTTCTTACACCATTTTATCTTTTATTCTTTGGTATGATGGTTGCAGATATGGGATATGGACTATTAGAAATTATAGTTGTTGGATTAGCACTTAAGTTCTTTAAATTTGATGAATCTAAGAGAAGATTTGCTAAATTTTTCTTTTATTTAGGTTTCCCTATATTTGGCTTTGGTCTTATATATGGAACAGTATTTGGTGTTGAACTTCCAATACCAGGACATATTTCACAAACAAATGACATAAATACTGTATTAATAGCATCAATAGTATTTGGTGCAATTCAAATATTTGTTGGACTTGGAATTAAGGCATATATGCTTATTAGAGATGGTAAAGTAAAAGATGCATTTTATGATGTATTTTCTTGGTATTTTGCACTAATTGGTACAGGACTATTATTAGGTTCTATGTTGCTTGGACTTCCAGCAATTGCAAAAAACATAGGAATTGTATTAATGGTTATTGGTATGGGAACAATAGTTTTAACTAACGGTAGGGGAGCAAAATCAAAAGTTGCTCAAATAGGATCAGGAGCATATGAATTATATGGAATTACAAGCTATATAGGAGATCTTGTTTCATATACAAGACTTATGGCCCTTGGATTATCTGGTGGTTCACTTGCAGCAGCATTTAATATGATGGCTGGAATGATTCCTGGAGTTGCAATGTTCTTATTTGCACCATTAATTTTAGTTTTTGGTCATATATTTAACTTAGGATTGTCACTACTTGGTGCATATGTACACACTTGTAGATTACAATATGTTGAATATTTTGGAAAGTTCTACGAAGGTGGAGGAAAAGATTTCACTCCATTTAAAGCAAAGAATGAATATATTAATACAAAAAAAGAAGAAATAATAAAATAATTTTTAATTAAGATTAGGAGGATTACAAAATGGAAATAACAACATGGATACAATATTTTATGGAAAATAACGGAGGATTTATTTTTGGAGCACTAGGAATTGCACTTGCAGTTGGTTTGGCTTGTATAGGTTCTGCAAAGGGTGTTGGTCTTGCTGGTGAAGCTGTTACTGGACTTTTAACTGAACAACCTGAAAAATTCGGTAAAGCATTAATTCTTCAATTATTACCAGGTACACAAGGTCTTTATGGATTCGTTGTTGGTCTTTTAGCACTTGGAAAATTATCATCACAAACTGAATTATCATATGGTATTTACTTATTCTTAGCTTGTCTTCCAATAGCTATCTGTGGTCTTTTCTCAGGTATTGCTCAAGGTAGATGTGCTGCAGCATCTGTTCAAATTTTAGCTAAAAAACCAGAACACAATACAAAAGGTATAGTTTTAACAGCAATGGTTGAAACATATGCACTTATTGGATTCGTTGTATCAATAATATTAGTAACAAAAGCTTTCTAGTTTAAATTAAAGAAAGTTAAAAACAAAATTACTAAGATTGGAGAAGATTAGCTATGTCAGATATAAATAATTTGACTTCCAAAATCTTAAGTGATGCGGAAGCAAAAAAAGAAGAGATTTTAGCTAAAGCTTCAGAAGAAAAGGAAAAAATTCTTCAAAAGAAGCAAAATTCAGCAAAGGCTTTAGAAAAGGAAATTCTTGAAAAAGCTAAAAGCGAAGCAGCTACTAGAAAAGAAAGAACAATATCTAGTGCTGAGCTTACTGCTAGAAATGAAAAGCTAAAAGCAAAGCAAGAAGTAATTGCAGATGTCTTTTTAGAAAGTGTAGATAAATTATCTTCATTAGATAAAGATGTGCAAGTTAAATTTATAAAAGATACTATCTTAAATTTAGATATAGATGGTGATGAAAAATTAATCCTAAATGATGCAGGTAAAGAAATGGTTACTGATTCAGTTTTAGGAGACATAAATAAAAGCTTAAAATCAAAGGGTAAGAAAGGTGAAATATCTTTAAGTACTGAAAATGGAAGCTTTAAAGGTGGATTCATTTTGGAAAAAGCCGGAATAGAAATAAATAATACTTATGAAGCTTTAGTAAGTTCTTTAAGGGAAGAATTAGAGTTTGAAGTGGCTAAAGTATTATTTAGTTAAGGAGGAAAGGTAATGGATGGAAAACAGTTTACTCAAGTTATATCAAGACTTAGAGTATTAGAAACTAGACTCCTTGATAAAGCCAAGTTAGATAGAATGATAGATTCAGATTCTGCTGACGAAGCGATAAAAGTGCTTCATGAAACAGAATATGGAAATGTTATGACAAATGTTAAAAGAGCAGAAGATTATGAAGAAATGTTATCTGCAGAGCTTAAAAGAATTTATCATGAAGCATATGATATGTCTCCAGTGAAAGAGCTTGTTGATATTATGAGTATGAAATATACTTACCATAATGCAAAAGTTATTTTAAAAGGTATGTTTCTTAAGGAAGATTTTTCTTATATGCTAATAAATATGGGAAGAGATGATCTTCAAAAGATGAAAACATCTATTGAAAATAGTAATTTTTCGGATTTTAATGGTAATATGAGAAAAGCTTTAGAAGAAGCAATTTCAGATTTTGAATCTAAAAAAGATCCTCAAAGAATAGACATTATATTAGATAAATATATGTTTGAAGAAATGAAGGATATTGCAAAAAAATTAGATGATAAATTTGTTAATAAGTATATTGAAGCTTTAATTGATTTAACTAATATTAAGAGCCTTTTAAGAATAAAAAAACAAAAAAAGGGAAGAGATTTCTTACTTTCAGTTGTAATAGATGGCGGAAAAATTGATAATGATACTTTAGTAGCACTTTTAAATGATGCTACAGAAAATATTCCTAGTAAGCTTGCATATACAGATTATGTAGAGCTACTAAAAAATGGAGTAGAGGATTATATTAAAAATTCTTCTGCAAGCTTAATAGAAAAGTTAGTTGATAACTACATAATGACAATAATGAAAGAAGCTAAATTTATTCCTTTTGGAGGTGAACCTCTACTAGCTTATATTTACGCTAAAGAAACTGAAATTAAAGTAGTTAGAATTATTATGGTTGGTAAACTTAATAATATTTCACCTGAGGTTATTAGAGAAAGGCTGCGTGATATTTATGTTTAAAAAAATAGGTGTAGTTGGAGATAAAGACTCAATTTTAGCATTTAAAGCACTTGGAATTGATGTTTACCCTTCACTTTCTCCAGAGGAAGCAAGGAAAAATATCGATAAAATGGCAGCTAGTGATTATGCAGTTATATTTGTAACAGAGCAAATTGCTAAGGATATAGAAGAAACTATTGAAAGATACAATAGAATGACACTTCCAGCTGTAATATTAATTCCAAGTAATCAAGGATCATTAAATATAGGTATGCAAAGAATAAGCGATAATGTTGAAAAAGCTGTAGGCGTTAATATTTTATAAGAAGGAAGGTTGGTAAGGTGAGGACCGGAAAGATAATTAAAGTCTCAGGACCTTTGGTAGTTGCTGAAGGAATGGACGAAGCAAATATATACGATGTTTGTAAAGTTGGAGATAAAGGACTTATTGGTGAAATTATTGAAATGAGAGGCGATAAGGCTTCAATCCAAGTTTACGAAGAAACTTCAGGTATAGGACCTGGGGACCCTGTTATTACTACAGGAGAACCTCTTAGCGTTGAGCTTGGACCAGGTCTTATAGAATCAATGTTTGATGGAATACAAAGACCACTAGATGCTTTTATGGAAGCTGCACATTCTAGTTTCTTAACAAAAGGTGTTTCAGTTCCATCACTTAATAGAGAAAAGAAATGGCCTTTTGTTGCTACTGCAAAAGTAGGAGATGAAGTAGAGCCAGGAGATGTAGTTGGAACTGTAAAAGAAACAGAAGTTGTAACACAAAAAATAATGGTGCCTTTTGGTATTTCAGGTAAAATAAAAACAATTGCACCATCTGGTGATTATACAGTAGAAGAAGTAGTTGCTACTGTTGAAACAGAAAAAGGTGAAAAAGAAGTTAAATTAATGCAAAAATGGCCAGTAAGAAAAGGTAGACCATATGCAAAGAAATTAAATCCAAAAGCTCCTATGACTACAGGACAAAGAGTTATTGATACATTTTTCCCAGTTGCTAAAGGTGGAGCAGCAGCAGTGCCAGGACCATTTGGAGCTGGTAAGACAGTTGTACAACACCAAATAGCTAAATGGGGAGATGCAGAAATAGTTGTTTATGTTGGTTGTGGTGAACGTGGTAACGAAATGACTGACGTTTTAAATGAGTTCCCAGAATTAAAGGACCCTAAAACAGGCCAAAGCTTAATGAAGAGAACTGTACTTGTAGCAAATACTTCAAACATGCCAGTTGCTGCCAGAGAAGCATCAATATATACTGGTATTACAATAGCTGAATATTTTAGAGATATGGGATATTCTGTATCAATTATGGCAGATTCTACATCTAGATGGGCAGAAGCATTAAGAGAAATGTCTGGTAGACTTGAAGAAATGCCTGGTGATGAAGGTTATCCAGCATATCTTGGATCAAGACTTGCTGATTACTATGAAAGAGCTGGTAAGGTAGTTTGCCTTGGTAAAGATGGAAGAGAAGGAGCAATTACTGCAATTGGTGCTGTATCACCTCCAGGAGGAGATATTTCTGAACCAGTTACACAATCTACTCTTAGAATAGTTAAAGTATTCTGGGGATTAGATTCACAACTTGCTTATCAAAGACACTTCCCATCAATTAACTGGTTAAATTCATATTCATTATATCAAGAAGAAATTGATGAATGGATGGATGAAAATGTTCATAAAGATTGGGCAGAACTTAGACAAGAATGTATGTCTCTTTTACAAGATGAAGCTAACCTTCAAGAAATTGTTAGACTTGTAGGTATAGATGCATTATCTGAAAAAGATAGATTAAAGCTTGAAGTTGCTAAGTCAATAAGAGAAGATTATCTTCAACAAAATGGTTTCCATGAAATAGATACTTATACTTCTCTTGAAAAGCAATATAAAATGCTTAAAGTTATAATTGAATTTAAGCGCGAAGCAGAAAGAGCTTTAGAAAATGGAGTATACTTAAATGAAATCTTAGGTCTTGAAGAAATTAGAGATAGAATTGCAAGATGTAAGTATGTAGAAGAAAAAGACATAGCAAAAATTGATAAAGTAGCTGAAGATTTAAAAGCGCAAGTAGATGAATTAATCAACAAGGGAGGGGTACAAGATGCTTAAGGAATATAAAACAGTTACAGAAGTAGTTGGCCCTTTAATGGTTGTTGAAGGTGTTGAAGGCGTAAAATACGATGAACTAGTTGAAATAGAAATGCATACTGGTGAAAAGAGAAGAGGTAAAGTACTAGAAGTTAATGGAACAAAAGCTATGGTACAAATCTTTGAAGGTTCAACAGGAATAAACTTAAAAGGAACAAAAGCTAAATTTTTAGGAAGACCACTTGAAATTGGTGTTTCAGAAGATATGCTTGGAAGAGTCTTTGATGGAATGGGTAGACCTAATGATGGAGGTCCTGATATAATTCCAGAAGAAAGAAGAGATATAAATGGTGAAGCTATAAATCCAGTTGCTAGAGATTTCCCATCTGAATTTATTCAAACAGGAATATCTGCCATAGATGGACTTAATACATTAGTTAGAGGACAAAAGCTTCCGGTTTTCTCAGCTTCAGGTCTTCCACATGCTAAGCTTGCAGCACAAATTGCTAGACAGGCAAAAGTTTTAAATTCTGATTCTAAGTTTGCAGTTGTGTTTGCTGCAATAGGTATAACATTTGAAGAAGCTGAATTTTTCGTTGATGAATTTAAAAAGACTGGTGCCATTGATAGATCAGTTCTATTTATGAATTTAGCATCAGACCCAGCTATTGAAAGAATAGCTACTCCAAGAATGGCTCTTACAACTGCTGAATATTTAGCATATGAAAAAGGAATGCACGTTCTTGTTATTATGACAGATATTACAAACTACGCAGAAGCATTAAGAGAAATTTCTGCAGCAAGAAAAGAGGTACCAGGTAGAAGAGGATATCCTGGATATCTTTATACTGACCTTTCAACATTATATGAAAGAGCAGGAAGAATTAGAGGAAAAGAGGGTTCCATTACTCAAATACCAATACTAACAATGCCAGAAGATGATAAGACACATCCAATTCCTGACCTTACTGGATATATTACAGAAGGGCAAATAATTCTTTCAAGAGAATTATACAAAAAAGGAATTATGCCACCAATAGATGTTTTACCATCACTTTCAAGACTTAAGGATAAAGGTATTGGTAAAGGAAAAACTAGAGAGGATCATGCAGATACAATGAACCAATTATTCTCTGCATATGCTCAAGGTAAACAGGCAAAAGAATTATCAGCAATATTAGGTGAATCTGCATTATCAGATACAGATAAAAAGCTTGCTAAATTTGCTGAAGCTTTTGAACTTGAATATGTTTCTCAAGGATTCAATACTAATAGATCTATAGAAGAAACTCTTAACTTAGGTTGGAAACTACTTAAGATGCTTCCTAAGTCAGAGCTTAAGAGAATTAGAGACGAATATCTTGAAAAATATATGCCAAGAGAGGAAGAGTAGTTTATGGCAAAGTTAAATGTCAACCCTACAAGAATGGAACTCACTAGACTAAAGAAAAGACTTCAAACATCTACTAGAAGCCACAAGCTTTTAAAGGATAAACAAGATGAATTAATGAGGCAATTCATTAATCTAGTTAAATATAATAATAATATTAGAAAAGAAGTGGAAGGACAACTTGAAGGCTCATTAAAAGACTTTGTTATGGCAAGAGCTGTAATGAGTTCTGAGTTCCTTGAAGAAGCTATTGCATATCCTAAAGAACACATAAAGGTGGAAGTAGGAGAAAAAAATGTAATGAGTGTAAATGTTCCTGTTATGAACTTTAAGCGTGAGCTTGAAGGGGATGAAGGAAGTATATATCCATATGGTTTTGCAAATACTTCATCTGAACTTGATGATGCTATTGCAAAACTTTATGGTATACTTCCAAAGCTTCTAGAACTTGCCGAAGTAGAAAAATCTTGCCAGCTTATGGCTGATGAAATAGAAAAGACAAGAAGAAGAGTTAATGCTCTTGAATACATGACAATTCCTCAACTTCAAGAGACAATTAAATATATAAGAATGAAGCTAGATGAAAATGACAGATCTGCTACAACTAGACTTATGAAGGTTAAGAGCATGATTGAACAAAGAGGCTAGCAAATAAAAAAGCAGGACTTTATGTCTTGCTTTTTTATTTTACATTAGTGTAACCATTGCGTTAAGGATGATTAAATAGTATAATACGAAATAGGTAAAAGTAAAATTATAAGGAGAGTCATAATGATAAGTATAATAGGAGCTATAGTTTCTTTCGTTATAGTATATTTTACTATTCCACCTATAATGAAGTTAGCTAAAGAGAAAGAATTTACAGATAAGCCAACCAAGAGAAAAAAGCATAGAGGCCCTATTCCACTTTCTGGTGGCATAGGGATATATATAGGATTTTTTATTACATATTTTGTTTTGCTTTTTATATCAAATAATAAAGAAAATTTTGTTGAAAATTTTAAAGAGCCTTTTTGGATTTTTATATCAAGTACACTTATTTTATTAATTGGACTTGTAGATGATTATTTTAAGTCAAAGAAAAAGGAATTCCCAATTTATCCAAGGCTTATTGTTCAGATATTTTCTGCTATTTTAGTTTATAGAGCAGGAATCGTATTTGAAGGATTTGATAATCCTTTTACAGGTACATATATATTGCTTCCAGAATGGATTCAATTTTTACTTACAATAACATGGATTTTTGGAGTAACTACAGTTATAAATTGGTCTGATGGTATGGATGGATTAGCTAGTGGCATTTCAATTATTTCAGCACTTACTTTTTATTTTGCTGCCATAATACTAGGACAAAATTATTCGGCTTTTATGTCACTTGTTTTAGCTGGATCAGTTTTAGGCTTTTTTATGCATAATAAATATCCGGCTAAGGTGTTTATGGGTGATTCAGGAGCAAACTTGATAGGATTTTTATTAGCTATTATAGCAATAGATGGGGCTTTTAAACAAGCAACAGTTTTAAGTATTTTTATACCAATACTTGCACTTGCTGTACCTATATTTGATAATATTTTTGTAATATTTAAAAGATTTAGTGAAGGCAAGCCAGTATATCAAGCAGATAGAAGTCAAATGCATTTTAGATTAGCAGAAAAAGGACTTAGTGTAAATCAAGTTGTATCATGTATTCTTGGAATAAGTCTTTTATTTAGTGCGATTTCTATAATTTTGCTATTTATAAAACATTAACATGAGATATCATTAATATGACATAAAAATAAAGTATTTAATAAAACAGGAGGTTTATAATGGAAAAAGTAGAAAGTTTTGAATTGGATCACAGAAAGGTTAAGGCACCTTATGTTAGAAAATGCTGTGTTTTAGAAGGCGCAAAGGGAGATAAAGTAACAAAATTTGACTTAAGATTTCTTCAACCTAACAAAGAAGCATTCGGTACAGCTGCTATGCATGGTCTTGAACATATTTTAGCCCATGAATTAAGAACAAGATTAGATGGAATTATAGATTTTTCTCCAATGGGTTGCAGAACAGGTTTTTACATGAGCATTTTTGGAGATATAGATCCAAAAGATGTAAAGGTTGCTCTTGAAGACAGCTTAAAGACAGTATTGGATGCTACAGAAATTCCAGCAGCTAATGAAATTCAATGTGGCAATTATAGAGATTTGTCTTTATTTGGTGCTAAAGAATATGCTAAAAAAGTTTTAAAAGAAGGGTTTTCTCTTAATATTTATGGAGAATAGTAAGATAAATGGATAAAATAAGAGAGATAAAGATACCTAAGGATGAAGTCCTTAGGTATTTAGGTTATAAGAAACAAAAAATGGATGATTCTTTTCTAAAACTCATTGATGAAACAATAAAAGAAGCAGAAGATATAATTGAACTTAAATATTTAGCTAATAAATATAAAATAGAGCTAAAGGATGCGGGAGTACTTATTGAAGGAACTAATCTTTTGCTTACAGGAAATGACATAAAGGAGCATCTTAAAAATTCACAGGAAGTAATTTTAATTGCTGCAACCCTTGGGCGTAATATTGAAAAAAAAATATCTTATTATGAAAGAATAAACTTAACGAAAGCTGTTATTTTAGATTCATGTGCTACAGCTGCAGTAGAAGAATTATGTGATAAAATCGAAGTTTTAATAAAAGAAGAAATGATAAGTAAAATGCAAGGAATTACCTTTAGATATAGCCCTGGATATGGTGATTTGCCTTTAGATATTCAAGGAAGCTTTATTAAAAGTATAAATGCTGAAAAGTTAATTGGACTTACAGTTTCAAAGCATAATCTTTTAATGCCAAGAAAATCTGTAACAGCAATTGTAGGCATTATAGATAAAAAATACGAACAGCATAAAAAAGGCTGCGAAGTTTGCAAAAATTATGAAAATTGCAGTTATAGAAGAGAGGGGATAAGTTGTGGACGTTAAAAGTTTTATTAAGGATAATATATTAGTATTTGATGGAGCTATGGGAACAATGCTTCAAAAGAAGGGCCTAAAGCTTGGAGAATGCCCAGAAGGTTTTAATATAAAGGAAAAGGATATTTTAAGGGAAATTCATGAAGAATACATAGATGCAGGTGCAATGGTTATTACAACTAATACTTTTGGAGCAAATGAAATAAAGCTTGAAGAAGCAGGATATGAAGTAGAAGAAATTGTAGATTCAGCTATTTCTATTGCAAAAGAAGCTATTAATGGTCGTGACGTTTTAATAGCACAGGATATTGGACCTATTGGTCAGCTTTTAGAACCAATGGGAACATTAAGTTTTAATGAAGCATATGAAATATTTAAAAGGCAAATTATCCAAGGTGTAAAATCTGGAGCAGATTTATTTATTGTAGAAACTATGACAGATCTTCAGGAAACAAGAGCTGCCATTCTTGCTGTAAAGGAAAATTCAGATTTACCTGTTTTTTGTACTATGTCTTTTGAAGAAAATGGAAGAACTTTTACAGGTTGTACACCAGAAAGTATGGTTTTAACTTTAGAAGGTCTTGGGGTAGATGCAGTAGGAGTTAACTGTTCACTTGGACCAGATGAACTTATACCTATAGTAAAAAGAATTACTGATGTTTCTAATATTCCTATTATGACACAGCCAAATGCAGGGCTTCCAGTAATTGAATTTGGTGAAACAACATATAAATTAACTGCAGCTGAGTTTAAAAAGACATTAACTGAATTTGTAAGCTTTGGTGTAAGTATAGTAGGTGGCTGTTGTGGAACAACCCCAGAATTTATTAAAGGCCTTAGGGAAATTGCAGATTCCACCAAGAGAGTAAAGAGGAAATTGAATAATGATAGTGCTGTCTGTACACCATCAAAGGTTGTTAAAATTGACAGTCCAAAAGTTATAGGTGAGAGAATTAATCCTACAGGAAAGAAAATTTTCCAGCAAGCTTTAATAGATAATAATATAGATTATATTATAGGAAAAGCCATTGAGCAGGTTGAAGCTGGGGCTGATATATTAGATGTTAACGTGGGACTACCACAAATAGATGAAAAAGCAATGATGATAAATGTTATAGGAGAACTTCAAGCAGTAATAGATACACCTCTTCAAATAGATTCATCTAATAGTGATGTTATTGAAGCTGGTCTTAGAAAATATGCTGGGAAAGCTATTGTAAACTCTGTTAATGGTGAAGATGAAGTATTAGATAGAATTCTTCCTATAGTAAAAAAATATGGCGCAAGTGTTGTAGGTCTTACTTTAGATAAGCGAGGAATTCCCAAAACAGCAGAGGAAAGATTTAAAATAGCAGAAAAAATAGTTAATAGAGCAAAGGAATATGGTATAGATAAGAAAAATGTATTTATAGATTGTTTAGTTCTTACAGCATCAGCAGAACAAGATAAGGTAAAGGAAACATTAAAAGCAGTAAGAATGGTTACGGAAAAATTAGGTGTTAACACAGTACTTGGTGTATCAAATATATCTTTTGGTTTGCCATGCAGAGACTTAATTAATGAAACATTTTTCTCATTAGCATTAGCAAATGGATTAACTCTTCCAATTATGAATCCTAATAAACAAGGAATGATGAATGTAATAAATGCATACAATGTACTTTATAATATTGATAAGGGTTCTAATAAATTTATTTCAATGTATGCAGGTGCAGAGGTAAATGGACCATCAATTACACTAGCTCAAAAAAAAGATGATTCTTCATCAGAAGAAAAAAGTGATGATATAAAATATATAGTGGTTAAGGGCTTAAAAGATCAAGCAGCACCTGCTACAAGAAAACTTCTAGAATCATTAGATGAACTTGAGGTAGTTAATAACTATTTAATTCCAGCTCTTGATATTGTAGGTGCTAAATATGAAAAAGGAGAAATATTCCTTCCTCAACTTATACAAGCTGCAGAAACGGTAAAAAAAGCCTTTGATGTTATAAAAGAAAACTTAGTAAAAAGTAGTAGTGAAAACATATCAAAGGGAAAAATTGTAATAGCTACAGTAAAAGGTGATATTCACGATATTGGAAAGAACATTGTAAAAGTTATTCTTGAAAACTATGGCTATGAAATATTAGACTTAGGTAAGGATGTACCTATTGAAAAGGTAGTAGAAACAGCTATAAACGAAAATGTTAAACTTGTAGGTTTAAGTGCCCTTATGACTACTACAGTTAAAAGTATGGAAGATACAATAAAAGCACTTCATGAGTCAGGATACAAAGGTGAAGTATTTGTAGGTGGTGCAGTACTTACACAAGAGACAGCTGATCTTATAAAGGCAGATTATTATTGTAAAGATGCAAAAGAATCAGTTGAAGTTGCTAAAAAGGTATTTGGGTAATTGAGAATTATTAGTTTAGGTCTTTAAAGTTTAATTAGGCTACAAATTTAGCTTTGAAATTAAGAATTAATAATTAAGTGGCTTTTGCGTGATGCTTAAAGCCAATCTCCACAGGAGATAATTAATAATTATTTTAGTTAGTCACAAAGCATTGGCATAATTAGATTTTTATATAGGTTGTTGTGTAGGCACTGAAATATGGAGCTTGTCCACCCATACAATATAATATTAAGATTTTTACGACGTAGGAGTAAAAATATCCTCAATTATTAATTCTTAATCCTTAATTATTAATTATCAAAGTTGTAAGTGATAAAGAACAGAAAGCTTAATGAAGCAAATATTTGAGGCCACATTAAAAAAAGGAGGTGTAATTGTTAACAGTGAACTCAGAGTTAGAGTGTGAAAGAGAAGTTTTAAAAGAAAAAAGAAAATTAATAAAAAAGGAACTTGAAATAAAAAATGATAATTTAGAAAATGCTTTTGAAAAATATAAAGCTTTAAGTAAGGAAGCTAAGGGAAGCTATAGTGAAGAAAAGGAAACATCAGAAAAAATATATAATGTTTTGCTTAAGGATATAAGAAAATATGAATCAGCTATAGATGAGCCTTATTTTGGACGTATTGATTTTAGAGAATACATGGGTGATGAGGAAAGCGTATATATAGGAAAAAAAGGAATAAATAGTAGTAAGGATGGAGAAGAAATTGTAGTTGACTGGAGAGCACCTATTGCGGATCTTTATTATAGTGGCACTGGAGGTAAGGTATATTATAAGGCACCCAAGGGAATAATAGAAGGTGAGCTTAATTTAAAAAGAAAATTTTTATATGATAATAATCATAATTTAGATAGAATCTTTGATGAAGGAATAAATGAAATTATTTTAAATAATGAAGAAGGTCTTGTAGATGAATTTTTAAAAATAAATCTAGAAGAAAATACAGGTAAAAAGCTTAAGGAAGTAGTTGCAACAATACAAAAAGAACAAAATGATATTATAAGATGGCCTAAAAATATTCCGTTAATTGTGCAAGGATCAGCAGGTTCTGGTAAAACTACTATAGCACTTCATAGGCTTGCATATCTTTTATATAGATATAGAGAAGCTATAAAAGGAGAAGAAATTTTAGTTCTTGCACCTAATAAATTGTTTTTAAATTATATATCAGATATACTGCCAAACCTTGGAGCTGATAAAGTAAATCAAAGTACATTTGAAGAGCTTATACTTAAAAAGTTAAAACTAAGAGGCAAAATATACAATAAGGATCAAAAGCTTGCAAATATAATAGAAGAAAAGGATCAAAATAGAAAAAACTTAATGGTAAGATCAAGCAAAATGCGAGGAACTCTTACATTTAAATCTATTATAGATAGATATATTGTACTTTTAGAGGGAACTTCTCTTGAAATAGAGGATATTAAAGTTGAAGGATATTGTCTATTTTCTAAAAAAGAAATTATGAGGCTGTATTTTAACGATCTTAAATATTATCCTATTAACAAAAGAAAAGATGAAATAAAAAAGCATCTTAACGGTAAATTAAAAAATAAAATGGAAAATATATTAATATTAATAGATCAAAAATGGAATAGTCAGATTGTATCAGTAAAAAAGGAAATGGAAGATTCTAAAGAAAGAAGAGAAAAGCTTATAGAAGTATATGAAGCACGTGACAAGATAAAAGATTCCATAAAGAAAAATGCTAAAAAGGTTTTTAATGATTATTTTAAAAACTGGAGAGGAATAAATTCAAAAGATATTTATTATGATTTTTTTAATAATAAAGAAGCATTCTTTTTAGCTGCTGATAAGGAAATTCCTGAAGATTTGTATGAATTTATGAAAGATGAATATAATTACAATTGTGAAAATAATATTATAGATGAAGATGATATGCCTGCCCTTGCACATATTAGGAATTTGCTTGAGGGTATAGAAGAAAAGGAAAAGTTTAAACATATAGTAGTAGATGAAGCCCAGGATTATAGTCCTTTTCAAGTATTTTTAGTAAGTGAATTTTCTACTAACAATTCTTTGACATTAGTTGGTGATTTAGCTCAAGGAATATATTATTATAAAGGTCTAAAAAAATGGGATGATATAACAGAAAAATTATTCTTAGGTAAAGGCACCTTTAAGGAGCTTTCCCAAAGTTATAGATCAACAGTAGAAATAATAGAATTTGCTGATAAAGTTTTAAAAGCACAAAATGTTGGGCTTATTAGTGCAAAGCCAGTTTTAAGACATGGAAATAAGCCTAAAATACTTAAAGCTAGTTGCAAAAATGAATATATATCATTAATAGAGCTAATAATAAAAAAAGTACATGATTTAGGAAAAAGTACAATTGCAATTATTACAAAAGATTTAGAAACTGCAAAAGTTCTTAATAAATTTTTAAAGAGAAAAATTAAATATAAGTATACATTAGTAAGTGGTAAGGAAAAAATGATAGATAGTGATATTATAATTATTCCATCCTATCTTACAAAAGGGTTAGAATTTGATTGTACAATAATTTTTAATCCTACTGATAAGTATTATAGTGATAATATTTTAGATAAAAGATTATTATATGTTTCTCTTACAAGAGCACTTCATGAGGAATATATTATCTATGATGAAAATTTCAGTATTACACAATTTATTTAATTTTAAATTACAAAAGTGTAAAAATATTTACAAGATTTAAAATATTTTTAGATATTACTTGACTAGAAATAATAAAAAATATAAAATTATCATACTAAATTATAAATAGGGGTGATTTTTTGGAACAAAAAAATATAATGAAATTTATGGATGAAGATGGCAATGAAATTGAATTAGAGGTAGTAGAAAGAATAAATATTGAAAAAAAAGAATACTTATTATTAGCACCTTTAGATGAAGATAGTGATGATGTATTTGCATTTAGAATAGATAAAGTAAATGATAAAGAAGAATATAATTTAGTAGAGGATGATGAAGAATTTAATAGGGTTAAGGATGCATATGATAAGCTATTCGAGTAGGAGTGTGACATAAAATGGAAGAAATAGTAGATTATTTAGAAAGTAATGGATTAACAGAATTAGAAGTAGTAAAATCAACTAAAGAATATATAGCAGTTAAATTTTGTTATGATTATGATAAGGATGAAATTAGTGCAGCAGAAGCTTATTCCAATGAAGAGGGAGATTGTGAAGAAGGAAGTACTGAGTGGTATGAAAATTGGTATTTGCCTTATCTAGTTGATATTGCAAAGGACAATATTCAAGAGATAGTAGAAGAAATTTGTGAAGAATTTGATGTGGATGGTGAATTTAGACAAATAGAAGAATATGAAAATCACATAGAATTTTTCAAGGGATTAGTAGTATTTAGTGCTGATTCAACAGATATAGATTTTGAAGATTTCCTAGATCAATAAATATAAATAATTTAGTAACAAAATATTCAAAAAATAGTAACAATAAACGATTACATTATTTAAAATAAGTACTTGAAAAGATTAAATTATATGCTATAATAAATACATAAATTAAATAAAAAGTCCTGAGATGTTCGCCTAGTTTACTGTTTCAACCTACATTACATTTCCGGGATTTGCAATAATATTATGGCTGTTGGACTTCATATTTCACTTTGTGGCAGAAGATAACAAAAGTAATATGAGCAGAACCCACCTGCGAGGCGCAGGTATGGATAAGTAGACAAACGGCATGTTGGGAAATGATTAGTTTTTAGCACCTCAATACTTAGTATTGAGGTGTTTTTTGTATTGAAAAAAATTGAATAATGAGTTAATATAAAAGGAAAATGAATACATTTTTAATAAAAAGTGGGGGATAAAAATGATAACAAAAAAGAAAACAGTAGCTACTGTTTTTGTAAGTATTGTAGTATGCTTACTTTAATAATAACTGCTGCAGGAAGTTCAAGAAGTATATTTGCTTCTTCAACTAGTAATGGGATAATAATTCATTATAAAGATGAATATGAAAATCCTAAAATATATTATTGGAATTCGTTACCGAAAAACTTAGAAGTAGACTGGCCAGGGAAGAAAATGAAAAGTGAAGATAATGGTTGGTTTACAGATGCTATAATAGGTAATAAAGCTGTAGTATCAGATGGGACTTTAACTACTGATGCAATATCTAAACCAAATATGAGAATCTATGTTTTAGATACAAGTAAAACAAAAGCTCCAGGAAAACTTTCTGGATATAGTCCATATTTAAAATAAAAAAATTAAGCTGTAGAATAAAAATTTCTGCAGTTTATTTTTAATAAATTAATTGAAAACGGTTAAAAAACATGTTAATATGATATTATGTAATTGTAAACAAATTTTGAATTAAATTTACAAAAAACTAAGGGGGATATCATGAGTAAATTAAAAAGTAAAAAAAGTTTAATTAGCCTTTTTGTTTGCTTGGTACTATTAGTTGGAAGTGTATTTGTTACTACAACTGCAAAATCAAGTAGTAGTACTATTACTGTTCATTATAAGGGTGATTTTAGTAATCCTAAAATTTACTATTGGAATGCACTTCCTAAGAATCAGGAAGTAGATTGGCCAGGTGAAGATATGGATGAAGACTCAGATGGATGGTTTACTTACACATTCAAAAATGCAACAAAAATCAATCTATTATTTAATGATGGTAATGGAAATCAAACAGAAGACTTAACTGCTAATTCTAGTGAATGGTGGTACAATGATGGTAAATGGACAGATGAAGATCCTACATCAGGTGATAGTGGTGAAGATAAGCCAGGAACTGGTGGCAGTGAAGCAGGTAGCACAACAGGTTCTCAGCTTACTGACAGAACAGATTTTAGAGAAGAAACTATTTATTTTGTTATGACTACTAGATTCTATGATGGTTATAAAGATAATAACCTTCATTGTTGGGATGAAGATACAAGCATGAAAAAAACTGAAGGAGATCCAGGTTGGAGAGGAGACTTTAAAGGTCTTATAGAAAAGCTTGATTATATTAAAGCTTTAGGTTTCTCAGCTATTTGGATAACTCCAGTAGTAGAAAATGCCAGTGGTCTTGATTATCATGGATATCATGCAATTAATTTCTCAAAAGTTGATCCAAGATATGAATCACCAGGAGCAACATATCAAGATTTAATTGATGCATGTCATAAAAAAGGACTTAAAATAATTCAAGATATAGTTTACAATCATACAGGAAACTGGGGAGAAGAAAATCTTTTAAAGACATTTAAAAAGAAAGATACAGGACTTGAAAGTGCAGAAACTTGCATGGTTCCAACAGCAGAAAGTTTAGGAACAGCAGAAGAATATTTTTCACAAAAACCAGGAATTCAATATGATAAGAGACTTGCACTTTTAAAGAATACTGATGGTGTAAACCATGATACTAATTATATTTATCACCACTATGGTAACTTTAACTGGGATGAATATGATTCACAACTTGCTCAAATTGCTGGTGACTGTGTAGATTTAAACACAGAAAATCCAAAGGTAACTAATTACTTAAATGATTGTTATAAGAAGTATATTTCAATGGGAGTAGATGGCTTCAGAGTTGATACTGTTAAACATATTTCAAGACTTACTTGGAATGAATCTATACTTCCAGAACTTACTAAAGCAGGTGGAGATAATTTCTATATGTTTGGTGAAGTTTGTACAAGAGATAGAAATTACTGGTATAGAAATACTCCAGGTTTATCAGCTCCATTCTATACTTGGAAAGAAAGTAAAGAATATCCATGGAGTGATAATCCAGAAAATAATATTAAATTAACAGAAGAAGAATTTAATGATAACAGAGATCCAGAGAGTCAACCAACAAGCGATAATGCTTTCTTAAATGGAAATGACTATCACACACCAGATAGATCAAAGTTCTCAGGAATGAATGTTATAGATTTCCCAATGCATTGGAACTTTAAGAATGCTCGTGATGCATTTAGTGTTGCACTTGCAGGAGATCATTCTTATAATGATCCAACATGGAATGTAACTTATGTTGATTCACATGACTATGCTCCAGATTGTGCTCCAGAAGGGGAAAGATTTAATCAAGATCAAAAGGTCTGGGCAGAAAATTTAAATTTAATGTTTACATTTAGAGGAATTCCTTGTATTTATTATGGTTCTGAAATAGAATTCAAAAAAGGTAAGAATATTGATCCTGCTAATCAAAAAACAACATTTGAAGAATCAGGAAGAGCATATTATGGTGAAAACTTAGAAGGTGATGTTACTGCAACTGATTTTGGTGAATATACAGCAAGTGGTACAGTAGCAGAAACATTAAAGCATCCATTAGCACAACATATTATAAGATTGAATAAAATAAGAAGAGCAATTCCAGCACTTCAAAAAGGTCAATATTCAACTGAAGGAGTTTCAGGAGATGGAATGGCTTATAAGAGAAGATATACAGATAACAAGACAGATAGTTTTGTATGTGTATCAGTTTCAGGTGGTGCAACATTTACAGGAGTACCAGCTGGTAAATATGTAGATGCAATTACAGGTGATACTATAAATAGTGATGGTACATTAACTATTCCAGCTATAGAACAAGGTAACATGAGAGTATATGTTTTAAATGGAAGTGGCCAAATAGGAGAAAGTGGTAAGTATTTAAAATAGTATAATAAAAAAAGGTTGTCCAAATTGCAATAAAAATGCTGTGGACAACCTTTTTTAAAATATATTATAAATAAATATATGTATTTTAAAAATACTATTTATTATGCAGCAATATCTTCTACAAAAAAGTAATTTTGTGAGTTAGCTACCTTATATTTTTTTGCAATAAAATTTTGATATTTATGAATGTACAAATCTAAATTTTGTGACAATTTTACTGACAAAATACATGTTGGAGGGAGGAATAATAGTAAGAAATTTAATAACATTTTCCTCCTCTCAATTTTTTTTAATATTCTTTTTGAGTTCATAATCTAATCTCCTCTCCTTTCATAAATTATTATACTTAAGTATGTATATATTATATCATTTTATACATAATTGTAAAAATATTTCATACGCCATTCTGTGACAATTATTAACAATTTTAAATGAAATAATTATTTTATTTAATAAAACCATATCTAAAATATTTACATTAAAGATATACAAAAAGAAAAATGTCTAAAAGTAATTTTCTTAATATGCCTTTTATATGAAATTAACAATAAAGGTTGATATTATTAGTTCTTATATGCAATAATAATAGTATGTTTTAATTATTAAATGTATGTAGTTTGGATTTTTATAATTATAAAAGTATATATAAGGAGTATCAACATATGGATATTAGAGAAATTAAGATTGAAGAAATAAATATTAGTGAAATGAAAATTGAAGAAGTAATAGAAAACATAAATTATTTATATAAGAAAAGTCAACAAATAGGGTTAACTGATGAAGAAAAAGAACTTCAACAAAAACTTAGACAAAGATACATAGATAATGTAAAGAGAAATTTCAGGGCACAATTAAATGGTTTAGAATATAGAAAAAAATAGGGGGGATTAATTTGGCAGTAACAGTAGGAAAACTTATTGAGGATTTAAAATTGGAAGTTTTAGTTGAAGGGGATAAGGATAAAGAAATTACTGTAAACGATATAAATAGACCTGGACTTCAGCTATCAGGTTATTATAATTACTTTGTCCCAGAAAGAGTGCAGGTTATAGGAAAAGCAGAGTGGAGCTTTTTAGATGATATGCAACCTGAGATTAGAAAAAAAAGACTAAAAAAATATTTTTCTTTTGATATGGCATGTATAATTATCTCAAGAGGTCTTGAGGTCCATGAGGAGCTTATACTAGCAGCTCAAAAGAAAAATGCATGGGTTCTTAGAAGTCAATTAGTAACAACTCAGATAATTAATAAAGTAACAATGTACTTAACAACTAAACTTGCACCAGAAACTAGAATTCATGGGGTTTTAGTAGATGTATCAGGTATAGGAATATTAATTACAGGTGAAAGTGGAATTGGTAAAAGTGAAACAGCTCTTGAACTTATAAAGAGAGGTCATAGACTTATTACAGATGATGCTGTTGATATTAAGGAAATTGATGGAACCCTTATAGGAACATCTCCAAAGGTTACAATTGGTATGCTTGAAGTAAGAGGAATTGGAATTATTGATGTACCATCCCTTTATGGATTAAGTTCTGTACTTCAAGAAAAAGAAATACAGCTTGTTATGCATTTTGAAACATGGAAGCAGGATAATAATTATGATAGATTAGGCATAGATTACGAATATATGGAAATACTAGGTGTAAAAGTTAGAAAGCTTACGGTTCCTGTAACTCCAGGTAGAAATATAGCAGTTATAATTGAAGCAGCAGCAGTAAACTATAGATATTCTTTAATGTCTGAAATTACACCTGTTGATATTATTACAAAGAGAATGGATGAGGAAAATTCTGTTTCTAATAATAATTAATAATTATTATAGTTAGGCTCAAAGCATTAGTATAATTAGATTCTTGTATGAGATTAGGTATCGGCTTTGAAGTTGTAGCTTGTCCATCCATCATCCATACAATATATAATTAAAATTTTTGCGAGGAAGGAGCAAAAATGTCCTTAATTATTAATTATTAATTCTTAATTCTTAATTCTTAATTATTAATTATTAATTCTTAATTCTTAATTCTTAATTATTAATTATCGAAGTTGTAAGTGATAAAGAACAGAAAGTGAAATGAAGTAAATAATTGAGGGCACAATTTAACAAAATAAATAGAAATGTGTTAATATAAAAGAGTAACAAATAATATTATAAAAATTATAATAGAGTTGGAGATGGTAATATGAATAAAAAAGTAGAGAATGCATGGGAAAAGTATACTGAAAAGCAAAAAAAAGAAGTTTTCGCATTTAGTGATGAATATAAAAAATTTATGTCAAGGTGTAAAACTGAGAGAGAATGTGTTAAAGAATCAATAAGAATAGCTGAAGCAAATGGATTTAGAAATTTAGATACAATTATAAAAAATAATGAAACATTAAATCCTGGCGATAAAGTTTATGCTATTAATATGGAAAAGGCTCTAGCGTTATTTGTTATAGGTGAAAGACCAATGGAAGATGGTCTTAAAATTTTAGGTGCTCATATTGATTCACCAAGACTTGATTTAAAACAAAATCCGCTTTATGAAGATACTTCATTAGCATTTTTTGATACACATTACTATGGAGGTATAAAAAAATATCAATGGGTTACATTACCTTTAGCAATACATGGTGTTGTAGTTAAGAAAAATGGTGCTAGAGTTTCAGTTGTTATTGGTGAGGATGAGGATGATCCAGTAGTTGGAATATCTGATCTTTTAGTACATTTATCTCAAACACAACTTGAAAAGAAAGGTAATAAGGTAGTTGAAGGTGAAGATTTAAATGTATTAATTGGAAGCATACCTTTAAATGGTAAGGATAAAGAGAAAGAAAAAGTGAAAAATAATATCTTAAAACTTTTAGATGAAAAATATGGAATAGATGAAGAAGACTTTAAGTCTGCAGAACTTGAAATAGTTCCAGCTGGAAAAGCAAGAGATTATGGAATAGATAGAAGTATGATTATGGCTTATGGTCAAGATGATAGAGTATGTGCATATACTTCATTAATGGCAATGATGGATATAAAAGATGTAGATAGAACATGTGTATGCCTTTTAGTAGATAAGGAAGAAATAGGAAGTGTTGGCGCTACTGGAATGCAATCAAGATTTTTTGAAAATACAGTAGCAGAAGTAATGGATAGAAAAGGAGAATATTCAGAACTTAAACTTAGAAGAGTCTTGAAAAATTCAAAGATGTTATCATCAGATGTAAGTGCTGCATATGATCCAAATTATCCATCTGTAATGGAAAAGAAGAATGCTGCTTACTTTGGTCATGGAATAGTATTTAATAAATATACAGGAGCTAGAGGTAAATCTGGTTGTAATGATGCTAATGCTGAATACATAGCAGAGCTTAGAGATATACTTGATAAAGATAATATATCATTTCAAACAGCAGAACTTGGAAAAGTAGACCAAGGCGGTGGTGGTACTATAGCATATATACTAGCATCATACAATATGGAAGTAATTGATTGTGGTGTTGCACTTCATAATATGCATGCACCATATGAAGTGTCAAGTAAAGCTGATATTTTTGAAACATATAAAGCATATAAGGCATTTCTTATTAATGCTTAATTAAGCTAGCGTGACAATATGGCCACTTAATTCTTATAATAAATAATGAAGAATTAAGTGGCTTTTGCACTGCACTTAAAGTCAGCCTTAATTCATTAATTTCTTCAAAAATTCCTTTAGAAATTCATCATTATATCTATTGCTTATGCATCCAATATCCCCATGTTTTGTATCATTTATTAAATCTCCGTGGAAATCAGAACCTGCACTTATAAGAAGTCCTTTCTCTTTTGCAACATTAATTATTTTTTCTTCAAATTCTTTTGTATTTTGAAAATAAATGCCTTCTATACCATCGAAGTCCATATTAAGAAAATCTGATATAGGTGATTTGTTAATAAGTATAGGATGTGCTAAAAATACTAAAGCATTATGTCTTTTTAAAAGACTTATACCTTCTTCTGTAGTTATTTTTGTAGTAGGAACGTAAGCCTTGCACTCTTTTCCTATTAATTTTTCAAATATTTCATCAAGGGTGTAGTTATAAGAAGAGTCAATTATTTCGTGAGCTATATGAGGTCTTGCGATAACTCCATTACTTCTTTTTAATACATTTTCAAAAGAAATATGTATATTAAATTCACTTTCTAATTTTTGTATCATTTCTTTAGCACGAATTGTTCTTCTATTTTTTAACTTATCCAAAAAATCTAAAAGTTCTTTATCTAAAAAAGATTTATCTTTAAAATATCCAAGTATATGTATACTTTCGTTATTATAATCTGTTGAAAGTTCTATTCCTGGAATAAAATTTATTCCTAGATTCTTAGCCTCATTAATAGCTTCACAAAGTCCAAGAGTAGTATCATGATCTGTAAGTGCATAGTAGTTTAACCCTTTTTCTTTTGCTCTTTTTACCATATCCTTTGGTGATAAAAGTCCATCAGAGCATGTTGAGTGGGTGTGAAAATCAACCTTTTGCATAAATTATCCTCCTAATATTTAAAATTGCGACAAAACTTGCGCTTTTATGTTATAATCTATAATTGATATATTTATAATGTAATTATACATTATAATATTATCTAAAACCATTTTAAATAATATAATAAGGTGATATAAAATTGATATTGATGATAGATAATTATGATTCATTTGTATATAATCTTGTAAGATATTTTGAAGAACTTAATGAAGAAGTACATGTTGTAAAAAATAACAAAATAGACATAAACATACCTTTAGATAAAAAATATGATGGAATTGTTATTTCACCGGGTCCTAAAAGCCCTAATGAAGCTGGTCTTTCTCTTAAAATTATTGAAAAATATCAAGGTAAAATACCAATTCTAGGTATTTGTCTTGGACATCAATGTATAGGTAAATATTATGGATATAATATAAAAAGGGGAAAAAGGCCATATCATGGCAAGGTAAGTGAAATATATCATAATGGTAAAGGTATATTTGAAGGTATTAATAATCCCTTTAAGGTTACTAGGTATCATTCACTTATTATAGAAGAAAATCCCAATAAGTTAAGTGAATTAGATATTATAGCAAAAACAAAGGATGGTGTTATTATGGCTGTAAAACATAAAAAATATCCTATATTTGGTGTGCAGTTTCATCCGGAAGCACATCTTACAGATAATGGTCATAAACTTTTAAAAAATTTTATAAAAGAATGCAAGAGGTTCAAAAATGAAATTTAAAATAGAAATGATGAACAAATACTATGAGCCTTTTTATGTATATAATATTTTTAAAAATAGGGAAGATTCAATATTTCTTGATAGTTCAAAGGAAGATGAAAATTTATCAAGATTTTCATTTATTGCATTAAATCCTATAAAAAAGCTTGTAAAAAGGAAGGATGAACTTTTGGTTGATGGAAAAAAGAAAAATCCTTGTGATTTCTTTTATGAACTTAACAAGCTTGTAGAAACTTATAAAATTTATTATGAATCAGATATTCCTTTTGTATCAGGATTAGTTGGTTATATGTCTTATGATTTAGCTCTTGGAAATGGAATGAATTATTCAAGCTTCAGTGATAATTTAAATATAAAAGAAGAAGTAATTCCAGAAGCAATATTTGCTCTTTATGATAATATAATTATATTTGATCTTATAAATAAAAAAACATATATATCTTCTCTTGGAATATATAATGAAAATATTTTAGATATAATAAAAAATAATTATAAAATTATAAGTGAAGAAATTTTAGAGAAAGATACAGTAAGCGTTGAATCTGATTTTAATGAAGAAAGCTATATAGGAGCTTTAGACAAACTAATTGAGTATATAAAAGATGGTCATGTTTATGTAACAAATATGACAAGAAGGGTAGAAGGTAATACAAATAAAAAAGCATTTTCAATATATGAAGATCTTAGAAAAATAAATAAAGCACCCTTTTCAGCCTTTATGAATTACAAGGATTTTCAAATAATTTCATCTTCTCCAGAAAGATTTTTGAATATTGTGAATAAAAAGGTTATTACAAGACCTATTAAAGGTACAAGACCTAGAGGAAGTACAAAAGAAGAAGATAATATATTAAGAAATGAACTTTTAAATTCAGAAAAGGATAAATCAGAACTTTTAATGATTGTGGACCTTGAAAGAAATGATTTAAGTAAAGTGTGCAAAGCAAATACTGTAAAGGTACCGGAACTTTTTAAAATAGAAGAATATGATACAGTGTTTCATCTTGTTTCTACAGTAGAAGGAATTTTAAAGGATAATATATCATCTGTTGATTGTATAAGAGAATGTTTCCCTGGTGGGTCAATTACAGGTGCACCAAAACTTCGTGCTATGGAAATTATAAATGAACTTGAAAAATCAAATCGTGGTATATACACTGGAATAATAGGATATTTTGATTTAAGGGGAAATGCAGATTTTAATATTGTTATAAGAACTATACTAAAAAAAGATAAAAAGGTCATTTTTGGTGTAGGTGGAGGCATTACTTATGAATCTGTAAAAAAAGATGAATGGCTTGAAACTATAGATAAGGGGAAAGCACTTATTAGAGCGTTAGGTATAACTAATTAAAGAGGTGTTAAAATGAGGGAGATAATATATAATAAGGACAGAATTAACTTAGATGATGGAGTATTTTTTGGAAGAGGAGTTTTTGAAACCATATATTCAAATGGAAAGCTTGCTTTTTTAAGTGAACATATATCAAGACTTAAATCTTCTATGAAAATTTTAAATATGGAAGAATTAGAAGAGGAAAAGTTGTTAGATTTTATAAATTCAAATAAATTTATAAATGGTGCTGTAAAAATATTAGTAACTGAAAAAAATATAATAATAACAGAAAGAAAAAGTCCTTACAATAGAGAAAGCTATGAAAAAGGATTTAATATAACCTATAGCAGTGTTTTGAGAAATACTACATCTATATTGTCTAAAATTAAATCAATAAATTATATAGAAAATATAATAGAAAAACAAAAGGCAGTAAAAGCTGGATATAATGATGTTATATTTTTAAACGAAAAAGGTTTTATTTCTGAAAGTAGTTGTGCTAATATTTTTATAGTTAAGAATGATAAAATTTTTACTCCTGATAAAAATCAAGGACTCTTAAGTGGTATAATAAGAAATTGGATAGTAAAGAATTATGAGGTAGAGGAAAAAGCTATTAGTAAAGAAGAAATTGAAAATGCAGATGAAGTATTTTTAACAAATAGCTTAATGGGAATAATGAGTGTTAAAAGACTCAATAATATAAAATATTCACAAATAAATAAAGCTAAATGTATTATGGCAGCATATGAAGAAATTATAAATAAATATACATCTTGGAGGTAGAAAATGGTAAACAAAGAAAAAGTACGTGAAGGTGTAAAACTTATATTAGAAGCTATAGGTGAGGATGTAAATAGAGAAGGTCTTGTAGAAACTCCTGACAGAATAGCTAGAATGTATGAAGAAATATTTTCTGGAATAAATAAAGAGGCTAAAGAACATTTGCAAAAGACATTTAAAGTTGATAGTGATGATTTAGTACTTGAAAAAGACATTACTTTCTATTCTATGTGCGAACATCATTTAGTGCCTTTTTATGGCAAGGTGCATATAGCATACATTCCAAATGGTAGGGTGGCAGGTCTTTCTAAACTTGCAAGAACTGTAGAGGTATATGCTAAAAAGCCACAACTTCAAGAAAGACTTACAAAGGAAATTGCAGATGCGATAATGAAATATTTAGATGCAAAGGGCGTTATGGTAGTAATTGAAGCAGAACATATGTGTATGACTATGAGAGGTGTGAAAAAACCAGGTACTAAAACTATGACTACTACATATAGGGGTCAGTTTAAAGAGGATTATAATTTAAGAAAAGAAGTACTATCATTAATTAAGGATAGGTAATGACTTTGGATAGAGTTAATGAAATACTAAAAAGCAAAAAATTCATAGAATATGTATCAGAATTAAAAAGGCTTGAAAAGAATAGAGTCTTTTGCAAACATGGAATAGATCATTCTCTAGATGTTGCAAGAATATCATATATTAAGGTTCTTGAAAATAATTTTAAATTTTCTAAAGAAGTAATATATGCAGCTGCTCTTTTGCATGATTTAGGCAGAGTAGACGAATATAAACATGATATACCTCATAATGTAGCAGGTGTAAAAATAGCTAAAGAAATTTTAAATGAAACTACCTTCACTACAAAAGAAAAAAATCAAATAGTAAATGCAATTTTAAATCATAGAAAAAAATCAAATGATTATGAATTTTTTCATAATGAAGAGGATATTTTAGATGATGATTTAAATGATATAATTAAGCTTTCTGAAATTATATTATCAAGCGACAAGGAATCAAGAAATTGTTTTGATTGTGATTCAGTAAATATGTGCTATTGGGACGAAAATAAAAAGAATTTTAAAATTAAAATATAACATAAAAGGAAGATGATTAATTTGAAAATTGGAAATAGGGAATTTGTATTAGGTGAAAGAACATATATAATGGGAATACTTAATTTTACTCCAGACTCATTTTCAGATGGAGGCAAATTTAATAATTTAGATACAGCCCTAGAAAGAGTAGATAAAATGATAAAAGATGGAGCAGATATTATAGATATTGGTGGTGAATCAACAAGACCTAATTTTGAAAAAGTATCTGAAGAAGAAGAAATAAAAAGAGTAGTTCCTATTATAAAAGCTGTAAAAGAAAAATTTGATATTCCGGTATCAATAGATACATATAAGGCTGGGACAGCAAGAAAAGCTTTAGAAGCAGGAGCAGATATGGTAAATGATGTATGGGGATTTAAAAAGGAACCTGAAATAGCAAAAGTAACAGCAGAATTTAATGTTCCATGTATATTAACACATAATAGGGAAAATCCTAAATACAATAATTTAATGAATGATGTTTTAATGGATTTAATAGATAGCATACATATAGCTATGGAAGCTGGAGTTAAAAGAGAAAATATAATATTAGATCCAGGAATAGGCTTTGCTAAAACTTACGAAGAAAATTTAACAGTTATGAATAATCTAGAAAAAATAAAAACTTTAGAGCTTCCGGTGCTTCTTGGAACTTCTAGAAAATCAATGATAGGATTAGCTCTTGATACTGATGTAAATAATAGATTAGAAGGAACTATTGCAACAACAGTAATGGGAATAATGAAAGGCTGTGAATTTATAAGGGTGCATGATGTTCTAGAAAATAAAAGAGCAGCTGTTATGACAGATAAAATATTGCAAGTAGGAAGGTAATTATGGATAAGATAATTGTTAAAGATTTAGAGATTTTTGCAAATCACGGAGTGTTTAAAGAAGAAAAGGTTTTAGGACAAAAATTTGTAGTAGATCTTGAACTTGAAACAGACATAAAAGAAGCTGCGGCTTACGATGATTTAAATAAAACTATTAATTATGGAGCTCTTTCTTTAGAAGTGGAAAAACTTCTTAAAGAAAAAAGCTATGACCTTATAGAAACCGCTGCAGATAAAGTATGCAAATATATACTTATAACTTACCCATCAGTAAAAAAGTGTAGTGTTACATTAAAAAAACCTTTTGCACCTATAGGAAGATCTGTTAAGTATGCCGCAGTAAATATACAAAGAAGCAGTCATGAAGTTTATCTTTCTATTGGAAGTAACATAGGTAATAAAGAAGCTAATTTAAATGAAGCAATAAAAAGACTTGAAAGTTACAATGAAATTACAGTAGAAAAAAAATCAACTTTTATAAAAACAGAGCCATGGGGCTATTTAGATCAGGAAGAGTTTTTAAATGGTGCCTTAAAAATAAATACCATATTTGATGAAAGAGAGCTTATGAAGGTACTTTTATCTATAGAAAAGGACATGAAAAGAGAAAGAAAAGTTAAATGGGGACCAAGAATAATTGATCTTGATATAATATTTTTTGATGATTTAGTATCTTCTGATGAATTTGTTACACTTCCTCATCCAAGAATGGAGGAAAGAGAATTTGTACTTAAACCATTAAATGAAATTGCTCCCTTTAAGCTTCATCCGATACTTAAAGAGAGAGTATTTAAATTGCTAGAGAAATTAAGAATTAAGGATTAATAATTATTAATTCTTAATTTCACAGCTAAATTTGTGGCCTATTTAAATTAATCCTTATAATTATTTTTCTGCCTATTTTCTATAAATGTACAAAAGTTGTAGGGGTTGTACTTTGTAGGAAGAGTATCTGTTTTTATATAATCTTCTGAAAATATACCATCCCATGGATTAATAGAAACTAAAGAAGGACTAAAAATCTTTATTATAAATATTTCACCAGATTCAAATTTTACCTTAAGTTCGTAAGGAATTTCATCTGAAATCTTTTCTAATTCCTCTTCTGATATATAATTTTCATTCTTTGCACTATTTATAAAATTAATTAATATTTTTTTGTCATCATTATTTAATGTAGTAGAGGTGCAAAGATTAGTATTATAAAGTTCTAAAGAGTAATCGTTTTTACTTAAAAGTAGTTTACCTATTTCACATGTATAGTAATTTAATTTGGGCTTTTTTTCAAAATGAATATATTTAGGATTGTTTGCTTTGCAGCCTAAAAGGGTTATTGAAAAGAATATTATAAATAAAAAAAATAACTTTTTCAAAGAAATCTCCTTAATTAATTGTTGTAGTATATTTTTATTTTAAAAAAAAATCAATATGCATAAAGTAATAAAACAAAAAAGAAATCATAAAAATAAAAAGACATTAAGTTTGGGGAGAAAGTAAATGCTTATAATTGCAAGTATTGGACCAGCATCAATTAGTAAAAATATATTAAGAGATATAATTAATTCTGGAGCAGATATTTTAAGGCTTAATTTTTCTCATAATAGAAATGAAGATTTTAGGTTTGTAGTAAGTGCAGCTAGAAGTATAAATAAGAATATACATATTATGCAAGATTTGTGTGGAAGTAAAATAAGAGTGTCAAAAAAATTGTCAAAAACTTTTAAAGTTTTTAAGGGTCAAAAAGTAGTATTTTGTAGTGAAGAAGCTTATAGTAATGAATTTGGAAATAATAAAGATGCTCTTGTTCCAATAACAATAAAAGAAAAGTTAATAGCAGAAATAGAAAGTAAATTTATAACAATGAAGGACAATACAATGGTTTTTGCAGTTAAAAAAATAGAAAAAAACAAAGTATTTTGCATAACAAAAAAAGGAGGAATTATTAGAGCAGATAAAGGATGTAATATAAAAAATATAAATAGGGATGATGTTTTATTATCTGAAAAAGATAAAAAGGATATTCTTTGGGGCTATGAAAACAAAGTAGATATAATAAGTCAATCTTTTGTAGAATCTCCTATAGATATAAAAAATTTAAAAGAATACATTAAAGATTTTAAAGATTTTAATCCTAAAATTTATGCTAAAATCGAATCTAAAAAAGGCATTAAAAATATAAGGGAAATTGCTTCTATATGCGATGGAATTATTATAGGAAGGGGAGACCTTTTACCTGAAACATCTATGTATGAGGTGCCCTTTTATGAAGAATACATTTTAAAAAAATTAAAAAACTACAATACAAAAATTATTTTTGCTACTCATTTGCTTGATAGCATAATAAGAGATTCTAGTCCAAAACTTCCAGAAATTGAAGCTATATATAATATCATAAAAACAAGGGCTGATGGTTTTTTATTAGCAGGTGAAACATCTGTAGGAAAATATCCTGTAAGGGCTGTAAAAATATTAAAGTCCCTTATAGATAAATATGAATAAAATTGATAAAATTGGTGATAATAACTTATATAACATTACAAGTAAGGTGAAAGTATGAGAACTTTAAAGCAGATTATTTATTTGTTGTATGAGATTATTATATCTTATTATGTTTATTGTATTTGTGTATTATTTCTTAAAATAGGGTTTAATGAAATTTCAAGAGATATTTATTTTATATTTTTTGGAATGTTCTTATTGTTTCCTCTTATAAAAAGTTATAAAATTACCAAAGGTACAAATTTATTATTGCTTCAAAATCAGTATAAAATAAACAATAATTTAAAAAAGCTTAAAAATATAAATAAATTATATAATCCCATTCTTAAAAATGAAAATGAAAAACAACAGTTAGATTGTATAGTTATTACAGATAAAGGTGTTTTTAATGTAGTAAGATCTAATTTAAAAGGAAAAATAAAAATATTAAATGATAATGAGTGGTACCAAAAGAATGGAAAAAATTATATAAAAGTAGAATCACCTATAGAAAGAGTAAAAAATTATAGAAAAATCTTAAGAAATGCTTTTAAAGAAGATATAATTTATGATGTTATTGTAATGATGGAAGATAGGGTTAAAATTGAATCAGAAAATAATTCTAATGCTCCAATTATAAGTTACCATGAACTTAAGAAATTTATAAGTGAATATAATAATAAAGAAATTTTTAAATCAGATGAACTTTATGATAAGCTTTATCCATATATATATGAACACAAAGATTCTTCTGGGTATATGAATATTTATAATAAATATATAGAATCAAAATGGAAGTATAGAGGACGTCTTGCAGTAATACTTGTATCGTTTGTTTTTTATATAAAAAATATAATCATAATTTAATACTCTTTTATGTTGGTTAAAAAAATATTGATAAATAAATATTGATAAATAAATTTTACTGTGTTATAATAACATTCGTGCTAGTTTATTAAGCTGGTTTGGCGGAATTGGCAGACGCACAAGACTCAAAATCTTGCGTGGGTGACTACGTGTGGGTTCAAGTCCCACAACCAGCACCAGCATTAAAATGACTTCATGATTATTTTTAATTATGGAGTCTTTTTATTTTTTAATATTTAGTTTATAATATTTTTGATAGTTAAATTATTATGTAAGGAGAGATTAGATGGAATCTATATCTATTGAAAAAGAATTAAGAGAAAATTGTTATCCTGGAAGAGGAATAATAATTGGTAAATCTCAAGATGGTAAAAAGGCAGTAACAGCTTATTTTATTATGGGTAGAAGTGAGAATAGTAGAAATCGTGTATTTGTAGAGGAAAATGAAGGAATAAGAACTGAGGCTTTTGATCCTTCAAAGTTAACAGATCCAAGTTTAATTATATATGCACCAGTTAGAGTATTAGGAAATTCTACAATAGTAACAAATGGAGATCAAACTGATACAGTATATGACTTGATGAAGGAAGGAAAAACATTTGAACAATCTCTAAGAACTAGAGAATTTGAGCCAGATGGTCCAAATTATACTCCACGTATTTCTGGAATATTAAATGTTAAAGATGGGAAATTTGATTATGCAATGTCAATATTAAAAAGTGCAAATGGAAATCCAGAGTGTTGTAATAGATATACTTTTACATATGATAGTCCAATAAATGGACAAGGTCATTTTATTCATACATATAAAACTAATGGAAATCCATTACCAAGTTTTGAAGGTGAACCAAAGTTAATATCTATTCCTAATGATATTGAAAAATTTACTGAAGCATTATGGACAAACTTAAATGAAGATAATAAAGTTTCATTATTTGTAAGATTTATA
The DNA here is from genome assembly GCF_052066735.1 of Clostridium sp. HCP1S3_C6. Taxonomy (NCBI): domain Bacteria; kingdom Bacillati; phylum Bacillota; class Clostridia; order Eubacteriales; family Clostridiaceae; genus Clostridium; species Clostridium sp. HCP1S3_C6. The sequence continues at coordinate 17,571 of NZ_JBQHRN010000012.1, read as the reverse complement.
GATATAGAAACTGGAAAATATGAAACTAAAATAATTAACAAGAATAAATAATTAAAGGCGTGTGCAAATTGATTAATTTTTTAATCATAAGCCACGCTATTTTTTATTATAATTATAGTCTTTAAAATTGTATATGTTGTATATAATAAAAGTGAAATTTTCACCTTTTTTAAAATGATAAACAATGTTATAATATATAATGTTGAAAAAAAATAATAAACAATGGGGGGAAAGGCTATTTGCCTTATTAACATATGATATTAGAAGAACAGTTTTATAATAACAATAGAATGGAAGCAGATAAATGTACAGCATTATGTTTAGATTTATCATTAATTACAATTATAGTAACTTGGATATGTAATAAATTAGGATGTTTTAGTGCTTCTATACCTCAAAATACTATGAATATAGTGTTAAGTATTACAATAATATTGTTAGGTGGTCCTATTATTTTAACAGAAGTATTGAAAATACATAAAATTTGGGTAGCTTATTTAAACATGACAGGACTTGTTATTGTTGTTTCAGTACTTTATTGTGTTTTTAATGTAGAAGCATTATTTGCATTATTATTACCACTATTTGTTGTAGAATTATACTTTGACAAAAAGGTAACTATATATACAATTATTTTGTCTTATTTATCAATAATAGCATCACATTATATAGGAATTTATACTAATTGTATACCTGAAAAAATAGCTGGAACTATTAATACACCTTATGAAGTTACAATTTATGCACTTATTCCAAGGCTTGTAGTATTTTCATCTTTTGTAGTTGTTACTATAGTACTATCTAAAAGGGCTTCTAATATGCTTCAAAAATTATTTGTTACAAATAAAAAAATGCAAACTACTCAAGAAGAACTTGTTAGAAATTTTGCTGAAATAAGCGAATCAAAATCAAGACATACTGGCTCTCACATTAAAAGAGTTGCAAAGTATATGAAATGTATTGCAAAAGCTACTAACTGGGATGATGAAACCTGCGAAAATTTATCAATTGCATCAATGATGCATGATATTGGCAAACTTATGATTCCATCTGAAATAATAGAAAAAAGAGGACCTCTTACTGATGAGGAATTTAACATAATAAAAGAACATGTTATTTATGGTTATGAACTTTTAAAAGATTCGCCAGGGGAAATAATGGAAATGGCAAGTATTATAGCTCTTGAACACCATGAAAGATGGGATGGTACTGGATATCTTGGAAAGAAGGGAGAAGAAATACATATATATAGTAGAGCAATGGCTCTTGTAGATGTATTTGATGCAATGGTATCAAAAAGACCATATAAAGAAAAGTGGCCTATTGAAATAGTTTATGATGAAATAGTATCTCAAAGAGGTAAACAATTTGATCCTAAAATGGTAGATATATTTATAGAACACTTTGACGAATTTAAAGAAATTTTAAGACAATTTCCTGATTAGATTAATAATATTAAAAAAGGCTATATGTAGGTGATATTATGGACAATAAAGTTATGATGCAGTACTTTGAATGGTATCTGCCAAGTGATAAAACATTGTGGAGAAATGTAAAAAAAGATGCAGCTCATTTGAAAGAACTGGGAATTACTGAGGTTTGGCTTCCACCAGCATATAAGGGAGCTAGTGGTGTTACAGATGTTGGCTATTCTGTTTATGATTTGTATGATTTAGGAGAATTTTATCAAAAAGGATCTCTTGAAACAAAATATGGGTCAAAGGATGAATATTTAGAGGCTATAAATGAACTTCACAAAAATAATATTAAGGTTTATGCTGACACTGTTTTAGGTCATAGAACAGGAGCTGACGAGCTTGAAAAAACTTATGCTGTAAAAGATGATCCTTATAATAGAAATGAAACTATTGGAAAAAAGAGAAAAGTACAAGTTTGGACAAAGTTCGATTTTTGGGCAAGAAATGGTAAGTATTCTAACTTTAAATGGAATTGGACTAATTTTCATGGTGTTGATTATGATGAACTTAATCATGAAAATGGAATATTTAGATTTATAGATAAAGAATGGGATAAGGATGTAGATAAGGAACTTGGTAATTATGATTATCTTCTTGGTGCTGATGTGGATATGGATGATGCAGAAGTAATTGAAGAGTTAAATAATTGGGGGAAGTGGTATTTAGATTTTACAGGAATTGATGGATTTAGGTTAGATGCAGTAAAGCATATTAAGTTTTCATTTTATAATGACTGGATTAAAAATATGCGAAAGCATTCAGATAAAGAACTTTATGCTGTAGCAGAATATTGGAGTGGAAATTTAGAGGCCCTTAAAAATTATATTAGTAAAACTAGCAGGCAAATAAAAGTATTTGATGTGCCTCTCCATTATAATATGTTTAAAGCTACTAAAGATTTTGATAATTTTGATATGAGAACTATTTTTGATGGTACTGTTGTAAAGGAAGATGAAGAAATGGCAGTAACCTTTGTAGATAATCATGATAGTCAATATGGTCAAGGATTAGAATCATGGATAGGTGAGAATTTTAAGGACATGGCTTATGCACTTATTCTTTTAAGAAAAGGTGGAGATCCATGTATATTTTATGGTGATTTATATGGAGTTAAATGTCAAAATATAAATAAAACAAGACATTTGGAAGAACTTTTAAGGGTTAGAAGATTATATGCATATGGCAAAGAAGAAGATTACTTTGATGATAAAAATGTAATAGGATGGACTAGATTAGGAGATAATGAACATGAGGGTTCTGCTGTTGCAGTTATTATGTCAAATGGAAAGGAAAAATCAAGCAAAAAAATGTTTATAGGAAGTAAATTTGCAGGAAACATTTTTTATGATTATCTTGGTAATGTAGAAAAAACAGTTACTATTGATAAAGAAGGATATGGAATATTTAATGTTAATGAAAAAAGTTTATCAGTATGGGTAAGAAAATAAATTAAAATATTATAATTACATAAAATATTGGGGATTTAAAAAATCCCTTTTTTTTATTAATTAATAAGGATGGTAATGAAGTGAAAAAAGGATTTGAAAAGTTTAATTTAAGTGAAGAAATATTAAAGGCTCTGCATTTACTTGGATATAATAGTCCAACTAAAATTCAAGATAAGGTAATAGGTGAAGTATTACTTAATAAGGATTTAATAGTAAAAGCTCAAACAGGTAGTGGGAAAACAGGATCATTTGTTATTCCTTTGTGTGAAAAAATAAAATGGGAAGAAAATGATCCACAAGTACTTATTTTAGCACCTACTAGAGAACTTGCTATTCAAATACAAAAAGATGTTAAGAACATTGGAAGATATAAAAGAATAAAAGGGGTTACTTTATATGGTAAGGCTCCCTTTAAGGATCAAGAAAGAGAATTAAAAAGCAAAACTCATGTGGTAATAGGAACTCCAGGAAGAGTTTTAGATCATATGGATAGAAAAACATTAAATACAAAAAATATAAAATATGTTGTTATAGATGAAGCAGATGAAATGCTTAATATGGGGTTTATTAAACAAATAGAAGCTGTTTTTAGAAGGCTTAATAAAAAGAGAGTTACACTTTTATTTTCTGCTACAATAAAAGATGAAATTAGAAATCTTGCATGTAAAAATTTATATAAGCCATTAAATATAGAAATAGAAAGTGATAAACTTATTACTGATAATATTGATCATTATTTAATAAGAACAACTAATGCAGAAAAGGATGACTTTTTATTAAGATTATTAATAAAGGAGAAACCTGATACAGCTGTTATTTTTTGTAGAACAAAAGAAAATGTAGATAAAGTATTTAAATTATTAAAGGATGAATCATATTCAGTAGATAAAATTCATGGTGGTATGATGCAAGCTGATAGAATAAAGTCTATGGAAAATTACAAAAGTGGTAAATTTAGAATATTAGTAGCTACTGATGTAGCAGCAAGAGGTATTGATGTAGAAAATATCACACATGTTATTAATTATGATATTCCAATGGAATTAGATTCGTATGTCCATAGAATTGGTAGAACAGCAAGGATAGGGAAAAGTGGTAAAGCTATTACTATAATAAGTGAATATGAGGAACAATTCCTTCAAAAGCTTCAAGAATATATTGGTATAAATCTTACTGAAATAAATAAGGATAAACTTATGTGTTCTAAGGAAGAAGTTCAAAAGGCTAATGAAATATTAAGTGAAAAACCAAAGGAAAAGGATAAGAAAGATAAAAATTTAGATAAAAATATTACAAAGATATTTTTAAATGGTGGGAAGAAGAAAAAAATAAGGGTACTAGATATTGTGGGAACCATATCTAACATTGAAGGAATTTCTTCTGATGATATAGGTATTATAGATGTAAAGGATAATTGTAGCTATGTTGACATACTTAATGGAAAAGGAAAACATGTTTTAGATGTTCTTGAAAATAAGACTATAAAAGGAAAAAAACTTAAGGTGGAAATTGCAAAAGAGAAATAAATATTATTATAAAGTGGTATAATAAAAATGGATTATTAATTAATAATAATTAAAATAGTGGGGAATTAAAATGAAAAGATACAATATGCAAATTATTTTTTCGAAATTGAATATTATTATTGGTATGAATTTTATATTGCTTTTTATAATTCTTTTTGCTTATGTTGGTGAAAATGATACTATAAGAGTTTATTTATTAGCTATACTTGGATTTTCATTTATTTTAGAAGAAATAACTAAGGAATTAACTGGTGAATACAGTTATATTTTTATTAAAGCAATGAATTTAATTAAGCAGCTATTAATAGTTTTTTTATTCTTTTTGTTAAAGGATATGTTTTTAATGTCTGTATATTGTTTTTCTATACATATTTATACATCGCTTCAATTATTGCTTGTTTTTAAAAATACTAATATAAAACATCGTGTATATGCTTTTGGGCAAATAGTTATTTCATTATTTATTGTTTTTGGGGTAGAAGTATATAAGAAATGTATATCATTAGATGAACTACTAGTATGTGTTTTATTGTTTATTACATATGTATTTATGCTTAAAGTTGTTGAAAAGTATTTACGTATTAGCGACAAAATTATATTAAATAGTGATATTAATGTAGTTTCAGTATGTGAAAATGATAATACAATAATAGAAGATGAATCTCGTGCCTCTTCTAAGGTAATATCAAGAATGCTTGGAATAAAAGAAAGTGATGCTTCAAATTTTAAATATCATAAGGAAATAGATATTGAGAATTTTAAGAAATTTAGCCAAAATATAGATATATCTAATGAAATTAAGTCTTTAGTTAATGAACTTATGAAAAAAATTAAAGGTACTCATTTTGTTTTAGTATTTCTTGAAAATGACTCTCAAAAAACAGTTAATACAATGGGCATAGAAACAGTAATAGGAAGAGATTTAGTAAATAGAACAAAAGAAGCTGTTAATAATGGATTATTTAAAGATATTTTTAATACTAAAAGCACTGTTATAGATAATAATATTGATTATAATAAATACAAATTTTTAAAAAAAGAAGATGGTATAAAATCTATATTATTTACTCCTTTATTAAAATATGATTTAATTGTTGGATGGTGTGTATTAGCATCAAAAAATGAGGGATTTTTTAAGGAAAGTGAATTGATGTTTTATGAAATTTTAACTGACGAAATTATACCAAGATGTGAAGAAATATATTTATTTAAACAAATGGAACAATTAGCAATTAGAGATTCTCTTACAGGAGTATATAATAGAAGGTATTTAACAGAATTATTTAATGAAATATCAAATGAAGTAAGAAGTATAAAGAGTAATAAATTTAAGATGTCTATTATATTGTTTGATTTAGATAGATTTAAAAGAATTAATGATACATATGGACACTTATTTGGAGATACAGTAATAAAGGTTTGTGCAAATATTGCCAAGGATATAGCTTCAAAAAATAATGGAATAATATCAAGATATGGTGGCGAAGAATTTGTTATTATATTTCCAGGAAAGAATGTAGAGGAAACACAGAAAATTGTAAAAAATATAATGGATGAAATAAGCAATTTTGAATTTGTTGTAAATGAAAAAGTAGTTAATGTAAATATAAGTGTTGGAATAACTGCTTATCCTGAAATTACAAAGGAAATTGAAAACTTATTAAAGGAAGTTGATTGGGCTATGTACTATTCAAAACAAAATGGCAGAGGTATTGCTACTGTATATAGTAACAATGTATTAAAATATTTGAAAATGATAGGTGAAATATAAAAATTATAAATTAACAAAATGTTAAATATATACTTTCATTTATAAATATAGTAAGATAATGTGGTATAATTAAATAGTAATTTAATATCATTAAATTTCTATTTAATTATTTTTTAAATTTTATTACAAAAAAAGTAATCTAAGAATTTATTTTGTAAAAAATATATAATATATTAATAAAAGAGGTAGAGAGTAATGTATAGTAGCAAACTAAGAACAGTTGTAGTAATATCATGCATTTTAATGACAAGCTTTACATGGAACACTATTGCATATGCAACACCTAGTGTAGCAGATGAACAAATTCAGCAACATGATGAATTGGACAAGCAATATAATGAAAATGAAGCAAGTATACTTAATTTAGAAACTGAAATACAAAAAATAGATAATGAACTTTCTATGTTAACATTAGAAATGGAAAAAACTCAAAGTGATCTTAATGAAATTAATAAAAATCTTGAAACTGAAAATAAAAATTTAGAAGATGCAGAAAAATTAATGGATAGTCGTATAAGAGAAATATATAAAAATAAAAGTACTTCAATTAATTATCTTGAATTTTTAATGAAGTCAGATAGTTTAGGTGATTTTTTACTTAGAGTAGATTGTGCAGTTAAATTAGCAGATACTGATAAAAAGAATGTTGAAAATATTGAAGAGTTAAAGGAAAATATTGAAAAAAACAAGGAGGAACAGGAAAATCTTAAAACTCAGCAACAAAACCAGCAACAGGAATTAGATAATAAGAAAAATCAATCTAATGAAAAAATGAAAGAACTTATTGAAATAAGAGCAAAAACTCAAACATCTATTAAAGATACTGAAATAGCTATGGTTGAGCCTCTTATAAATCTTGCTAATTCATCTCAATCTATTGAAGAATTAAATGGAATTATTTCTGCATTAGAAGGTGTAAAGCCTAAAATAAAAACACAGGAAATATTAGATAAAATAAATAAGGCAATAGAAGAGATTAAAACAAAGGTATCAGGACTTGTTGGCCATGGAGAAACTCCACCTGCATCAACAAATGCAATTGTATTAGAAGCTTATAAATATTTAGGAATACCATATCTTTGGGGTGGAGATAATCCTGCAACTGGTATGGATTGCAGTGGATTTACAAGTTATGTATATAGACAATTTGGATATGAAATAACTAGAACAACTTACACACAAGTAAAAGTTGGTACAGAAGTTGAAGTTTCACTAGATAAGCTTCAACCAGGAGATTTGTTGTTTTTTGGTGACAAATCTGCACCACATCATGTAGCTATATATGTAGGTAATAACATGTATATCCATGCACCACAAACTGGTGATGTAATAAAGGTATCTTCTGGTGCATTAAGGGCATGCACTGCAAGAAGGATAGTTAATAGTAAAGATGTAATGAAAAAGAATTCACAAAATTAGAAAAGTAAGAGGTTGAGATAGCAGTTGAAAATTATTATCTCAACCTTATTTTTTTGACTATTTTTATAAAAAGAAATTGTAGAATGTCGTAAAACAGTTAAGATATAGAAAATAAGTACGAAAATTAAAGTGGAATTTTAAAATTATGGGGGAATTATGTATGATAAAGATAAGAACAAAAATAGTTGCAGCTATTTCTGCAATATCTATAATTTCTGTTATTTCTGTAACTACTATTGCCACTGCAAATATAAAAAGCATATTAAAAGATTCCACAGGAGAAAATATACAATTAGAATGTGTAAGTAATGGTAATGAAATTAATAGTACAATTTCTGCAATAGAGCAGGCTGTAAATACAATGAATGATATTGCAGTAAATAATCTAAAGGATCTTAATACTTTTAAGGTAGATAATAATTATGTAAATAACTATGTGGAACAGATGAAAAGTTCATTTAAGGAAATTGCAAGTAATACTAATGGAGCTTTAACTTATTATATTAGATTTAATCCTGATTATACAAATCCAACATCAGGAATATTTGCATCTAGGAATACTAATGAAGCTGATTTTAATGATTTAGTACCTACTGATTTTAGTATGTATAGTAAAGATGATTTAGAACATGTTGGTTGGTATTATGTGCCTATTAATAATAATAAAGCAACATGGATGGATCCCTACTATAATGATAATATTAATAAATATATGATTTCTTATGTTGTACCATTAAAGGTAAATGGAGTGACAATTGGAGTAGTAGGAATGGATGTGGATTTTGATGTTATAAAAAACATAATAGGCAAAGATGAAAATTCTGACTATGGATTTTTACTAGATAGTAGTAATAATATAATATATCATCCTGACTTTAATGATATTTTAAGTTTAAGTGAAGTAGATAATGGATCTTTGAAGGAAATTCAAAATTATATTGAAAATGGTGAAAAGTCTAATGAAGTAATTCAATATAAATACAAAAATGAAAACAAAAGACTAGTATATACAAAATTAACAAATGGAATGATATATGCTTTTACTATTCCATATAGTGTTATTACACATAAAATTAATAGCATTATGATAAGGCTTATAATTATTAGTACTCTAGTATACATTGTGGCAATAATAGCAGCAGAAGTTTTAGGAAGAAAATTATCTAAACCAATATCAAGGGTAACTGAAATGATAAAAAAGGGTGGCAAATTAGATTTTAGTTTTGATAATAACTATAAAAATTTATCAAAGTATAGAGATGAAATAGGAGAACTTGCTAAGGCATATGAAAATATGAGAAAAGAAATAGTAAATTTAATTAGCCAAATGAAAGATAATGTACTTAATTTGAACAATAATAATGTAAAAATATCAGAAGATAGTTCAGTTATGGAAAATCACGCTAATGGGATGGAAGAAGATGTTAGTAATATACTTTCAGAAATTCAAAAGTCAAGTGAAGCTACTGAAACTATAACTGTTTCTATAAGTGAAGTAAGAAAAGCTGTTAGGGCCTTATCAGATAAAGCTCTTGAAAGTAGTAATAATTCATTAAGTTCAAAAGAAAGAGCTTTAAATGTTAAAAATAAAGGTGAAGAATCAACAAATACAATTAACAATGTTTATAAAGAAAAACTTGAAAAATGTAATAGAGCAATAGAAGAAGGTAAAATAGTTAAGGAAATAGAAGTTATGGCTGAAACTATAGAAGAAATATCAGAACAAACAAATCTTCTTGCATTAAATGCAGCTATTGAATCTCAAAGGGCAGGAGAAGCAGGAAAAGGTTTTGCTGTAGTTGCAGAGGAAGTTAGAACTCTTGCAGAAGCATCTAAAGATGCTGTAGTAAGTATAAAAGAAACTATTAAGAAAGTGGAAAAATCATTTGAAGATTTATCAAATAATAATATGGAAATTCTTCAGTTTGTAGGAAATGATGTATTAGATGAATTACAATTTATAAAGAAAACAGGTGATGAGTATTACAGTGATGCTGATAGCGTTAACAATATTTCAGAAGATTTAGCTTCTATGTCAGAGGAACTTTCAAGTGTAATAGATGAAGTTAATAATCTTGTTATAACTTCAAATGATGCAGCACAAAATTCTTGTGACAGTGCTGGTAATATTTCAGGTTTAATTAAAGAAAATATTGAACATATAGAAAAGGTAATTGAAGCGCTAAATAAGGAACAAGAAGTATCAGAAAATATAAGCAAGCTTATAGATAAATTTAAATATTAATTACATTTTGTGTAAATATTATTCTCCATTACTATTTTCATTTTAATTTGTAATGGAGATTTTTTATTATTATTAATTACAGTTTTGTTATAATGGCAATTGCACAAGGCATTTTTCCTTTAATCAAAATATAGTCTATGTTTTTATACTTAGTTTTTTCAAAGAATTGTTTATATGAAGAAAAATCAAACTGATTTTTAAAATTAGCTCCAAACTTTTTCAGACAGTGAATGAATAGACTTGGTTTTCTGAAAGTCATGGTATACACCTATTTACTTTTTTGAAATAATCTATGTACTCCTGCCCATATATACTAGTTGTAATTGTCAATCTATATTTTTGTACTTTTAATTATAGGAATATGTTATAAAAAGCATATGCAATTATTCCAATATAAGGTATAATAAGTTTAATAAATTGTTTTTTTGATGATTAATATGTTAATTGTGCCATAGGGCTTGATTATAAATGCAAAGATAAAAAAGCAATGTACATTCAAAAATACTATTTAGTTTACAGTTTAGTCTAGCTGTTGATACTGTTGTAAAGGACATAAAAAGAAATCCTAAGAGGATGCAGCGTGAAGTGAAAAAGCAGATGAGGGAAAATGGCATTGGAACAAAATCTCAGCAAGCATTGAAATTACAACGGCAGCAGAGCAAACAGGAGTGCAAAGCAAGAAAACGAAAGAAAAGAGAAGTGGATAAGCAACGAATGTTTGAACTGAAACAGCAAAAGAAAAGAGAAAAGCATAAGGGCATTTGTTTCCTAGAAGAAGTGGAGATATAGAAGACTATGGAAATAATGGAAAGGGACCTGTTTGGTGGTATTCCATGAACAAAATGTATAGTAATGATAATAGACCCTCAAATGAAGAGTTGGAAGAAATGAAGTCAAGGTGCAACTGTAATGACTGAATTGTTGGCAAGGAATAAAGTGCAGATTGATTATGCTTTTTTAGATGGATTATATTGTAGCACATTAAGGAAAATTGAGTGGTATATGTTCGTCTATTTTATAACATCATATATGGCTATTCCTATATTTTTAGCCATTTTGTAGTTGTAGGGGGAAAAGGATATATGAGTAAAAAAGTAAAAGTAATATGGATAATTGTGTGTGTCATATATTTGATTATTATCCCAATTATTATTGCAATTATACATAGCATAGTAATGGGAAAATATACATATGCCAAGTATGATTCTGATAAATACTTGCTGTATGCAGATATTGCAGATAAATATCCTCGTGAAGAAATAAAGATTCCATCTGGAAATAATATTTTATCAGCGTATCTTTATGGAAAAGAGAATACGAAGGGTGTCATCATTGTTGCACCAGGGCATGGCGATTCAAATGATATAAAATTATATGAAGTTCGATATTTTGTAGATGCAGGATATCAAGTGCTTGGATTTGATTATACAGGATGCTATACAAGTGAAGGTAAGAGATTAGGTGGGTATACTCAGGCAGTATACGATTTGGATTCAATACTTACATATTGCGATAATAATGATTCATTTTCTAATTTGCCTATATACTTGTTTGGCCATAGTATGGGAGGATATGCGGTAACCACAATTTTGAATTTTGAACATAGAGTGGATGCAGTTGTTTCTGCATCTGGATTCAACTCGGCTTCTGAACAGTGGGAGTGCTCTGTAAAGCGATTTATAAGATTTGCATATCCAATTATAAGACCATTAAATCTTGCATTTATATATTTTGAATATGGTGAGGACAAGGATTTATCGGCAATAGATGGAATTAATACGGTAGATATTCCTGTACTTGTCATATCCGCAGATAAAGATGTTTTTTATAATGAAAAAAGAAGTGCTATTTATGAAAAAAGAGATTTAGTTAAAAATAAAAAATGTAAATTTATGTTAATGAATAAGCCGAATCACAATGAACATTATACATATTTTTTGACAGATGCAGCACTTCAATATCAAAAAAGCAATCCTTCCGAAAATATCGACAAAGAGTTATATATGGAACATGATGAACAAATATTAAGTATGATTATTAATTTCTTTGACACTTCAAGGTAAAAAAAGAGCAGATATTAGTAATATTCTGTTTGGAAGGTCAAAGCTATTGGATATTATGCCATAGTTTATGGAATGAGGGTTAATTAAAGCAGTTTATACTTTGTTGCTGAAGTTGATAGTGCAATAGTTGGAGTTGTATGGATTCGTATTATGAATGACTATGGTCATGTTGATAATCAGACTCCATCCTTTGCTATTTTGTTTTTGAAAGAATATCGCAATTATGGAATAGGTACTGAGTTAATGAAAAGGATGTTGGCTCAGTTGAAAGAATGTGGGTATAAACAATCTTCATTATCAGTGCAAAAGCAGAATTATGCTGTAGGGATGTATAAAAAAGTTGGTTTTCAAATTATTGATGAAAATGAAGAAGAATATATAATGGTTTGTAAATTATAGTGGATATTTAAGTATGAATTAAACAATCTTATTTAATGTGAAATTAACAATTGCTTAGTTGAGGCCCAAAGCATTGACATAATTGAGTTCTTATATAAGTATAGGTGTAAGCTTTGAAAGTGGAGCTTGTCCACCCATACAATATATAATTAAAATTTTTACCACGAAGGAGTAAAAATGTCTTAAATTCTTAATCATTAATTATTAATTATTAATTATTAATTATTAATTATTAATTATTAATTATTAATTATTAATTAACCGAAGTTATAAGTGATAAAGAATAAAAGGATTAATGAAGTAAATATTTGAAGCAACATTTAAAAATAAGATAATATATGTGTATAATTAATATGTAAAAATTTTAATATTTTAGAGGTAGTAATTATGAAAAGAATAACAATTACAGATTGGTCTCACCAAATAGTAAAGAAATATGTAAAAGAGGGCGATAATTGTATAGATGCAACTGCAGGAAAAGGAAATGATACGCTTTTTTTGTCTAATTTAGTAGGAAAAAGTGGGAAGGTGCTATCTTTTGACATTCAACAGGAGGCTGTAGAGGCTACAAAAAAGTTATTATTAGATAGTAAAATTAGTTGTAATTATAATGTTATTTTAGATAGTCATGTAAATATGGATAAGTACATATTTAAGGATTCTGTAAGTGCAGTAATGTTTAATTTAGGATATCTTCCAGGCGGTAATCATAACATACAAACAAAATATAATACTACCATTGAAGCTATTAATGTAGCTCTTGAGCTTCTAAAAGCAGGAGGCATTATAAGTATATGTATATATAGTGGTGGTGATAGTGGTTTTATAGAAAAAGACAAGGTACTTGAATATTTAAGAAAATTAGATAATAAAAAATATCTTGTAATTTATAATGAGTTTTATAATAAACCTAATAATCCTCCAATACCAGTATTTATATTTAAACTTTAGGAGGAAAATTATGGAGTATTTTGATATACTAAATGAAGATGGAACAAGAACAGGAAAAATCAAAGAAAGATCCCTTGTACATAGGGATGGAGATTTACATGGAAGTGTAAGAATTTATATTTTTAGAAAAAGATATAATAGTAAAAAAATTGAAATTTTACTTCAAAAAAGAAGTGATAATAAAGATTCATTTCCTGGATGTTTTGATGTATCCTCGGCAGGACATGTTGATGTAGGAGAAGAATTTATAGATGCAGCAGTAAGAGAATTAAAGGAAGAATTAGGTATAGAGGCAAAAAAAGAAGATTTTATATTTCTTTTCACACAAAAACTTATGGCAAAAGATGTGTTTCACGGTAGTATTTTTGTAAGTAATGAAATAAATAATGTATATGTTTTAAAAGATAATGTAGATGTATCTTATATACATTATGAAGAAGATGAAATTCAAGATATATTGTGGATGGACACAAAAGAATTGTTATGCAATTTACAAAATGCAAACAAGAAATTTTGTATAAGTTTAGAGGAATATGAAAAAGTATTAAAAAGCCTTAGTATAATCTAATGTATTTCTTTTTGCAGTGATATTATTAGTAAATTACTTGGGGGTAGGTTATGGCAAATATATTTGATGGGTTAAAAAATATTTCAAAAGAAGATTTAGCACAGGAAGTAGCTATTTTAGAAACAATAAATTCAAAGAGTATAACCAAAATAATGGCACAAAGATTTGGAAAACAATTTTTAGAAGCTTCAAATAGTATTGCAAAATTATTAGGAAAAAGGGATGATATTAAATTTCAAGAAATTAATGAAATACCTATATTAATTAGCAATACTGAAAAGGAATTAAGAGATCTTCCAATGAAGTACGTTCTTAAAAGATATATATCAATTCTTATAGATAAAGCTGAATTTAACTTAAAGCAGACAAATAAGGAAGCTTTATATGAAAATTTAGCTGTTAAAATGATAAATGAGGCTGCTATTATCTTTAACATACCACAGTGTTATACCCCTGCAATGAAAGCGGATACGATATTTGTAAAATACGTTGATAATATGAAAAGGTTGATTAATAATAATGAAAAGCTTTCTGCATATAGTAAAAGATTAAATAGAGAGCTTCTTGCAAGAGAAGTAAAAGTACTTGTGAAAGCTTCCCAAAGTACAATGACACCTAGATTTAAAAATATGCCAAGCTTTATAAAAAGTGCTGTTGTACGTGAAGATGCCCTTAAAAGTTATAATAATTACTGTGAACTTTATAAAAAGCTTACGGAATATAAAGAAGAACTTAAAGGTGATGAAATAATACTAAAAAAGTACAGAGACCAGGATGAAAAAATTCAAATTAAATTTGATAAAGAAAAAGAAATTATAAAAAGATATAAAATAGAATTAGAAAATTTAAAGAGAAAAAGAGTACAAATTGAATTAGAAAAGGCATATAAGGGCAATGAATTTTCAGAATGTCTACAACAGTTAAAATACGGATTTAATGAAAGCAACGAAAACTTAAGAGATAGAAAAGATAGGTTAAAAGAGGAAATAATATTTTTAAATGCAAACTTAAATAAGGTTATAAGTGAATATAACTATAAACTTAATTATGTAGAAGAATTTAAAAGAAAAATAAATAATTTAACAGATGATAGTATAATATACGAAGGATCAAAAATTGAAGCAAGGTATCATGATTTAACAAGGGAATATGATAAATTGCAAGTGGAAGTAACAGAAATATATGAATATAGAAAACATGAACTTTTAAATAGGTGGAGTATAGCTTTTGAAACGTTTAGATTTACAGAAGAGGTTATAAATCAATCACTTCTATTAAATCCACTTAATGATTTATTATATTTTGAAAGAATTCTTACAGAATTAAAAGGATATTTTGATAAAACAGCTATAAGTAGTGGTAAAAAGGACAATGTATATTTTATTAAAGCTGCATTTAATGGTAATGAAAAAAATATTTATTATAAGATTTTAAGCGAACCAGTAAAACAAATAGAAATTATACGAATTAATTAAAGTAAAATAAAAAAAGCCCTAGGGCTTTTTTTATTCTATATCTGTTACATGAATTGTTGCATAATGGTTATCATTAATTAATTTTGTTATTCTATAAAGAGGAGAAGAAGCACTATAATCAACATTTAATTTATCTCCATCAATAGAAAAATTAACAAAATCAAGTTCTACAGATGGATGATAGAAGAAGCTGTTAAGCTTTGTGGGATTATTAGCTTTTAAACCATTTTCTATAGATGATATATCATTTGGATCATTTACATATCCAAGAGCAGTTGGAATGTAAATATTTGTATCATTAGGACTATAAATATTTGTTTTATTATTGTCATATGGTTCATAAACATATTTAAAATATTCATTAATTATATTTTTTTGAAGGTCTGTATCTTTATAATGAGCACTTTCATAAAAACTTATTGGAATATTTAAAGCTGAAGCTGTATCTATACCAGATTCAATAACTTGTCTACATTCTTCCTCTGTGTTATTAGTGTTTTGATCCATATCTTCTCCAACAGCACTTCTTTCATCACCATGTTGATGAGTATAACCATGAAGACCTATTTCTCCATCTTTATTAAGCATATAATCAAGTATGTTTATAAAACCTGCATTAACCATGTTTTCATTTGTTAATAAGTCATTGTCAATGTTACTATCAGGAGCCTTAAATCTAGGTATCCAGCCTGTATGAAATTTTATGCCGTTTTTATACAATAGATTAACCATTAATTTTACTCTTGTTTGGTTGTCTGATTTTAAATTTGTATCACCGCATGTAAAGTCTTCAAATCTTACAAGGGCAATTTTATCTGTAGTAGTATCATTACTATTTACTTTAGAATTTGTAAGATCACTATTATCTAGAAGAGTTATTGTATTGTCACTTGAATTAAATACAGCAAATAAATCAAATATATTTTCTATATCAGATACTGAAATAAAAGGATTATTATTATATGTTAATAAATCTCCTCTTAGTTTTTTTACAGCTGAATTGTAGGTAAAGCTGTTTTCTGATAAATATATATCCTTATCTCCATTTGATAAAGTATAAATATTGTTAGCCTTTTTTATAGAATAATTAAGAGCATTACATATGTCTTTTAATGGGAAGTAATACCTTTGAGCTTTAAATAATACAATGTTAGAATTTATAATTGTATTATTTAATAGGTTTAGAGATACTCCATTTACTTCAGATATTTTTTGATCTGAAAAATTAAGCTTCGAAGTATAATTACTTGTGAAAATTTGTTTGGTAGGGTTTGTAGTTTTTAAATTTCCATCTTTCATGTAAATTGAATATTTTGTTAATAAATTATGTTTTGATATTGGATTATAAAAAAATATTCCAATCATAATTATCACTAATAGTGGCACAATAAAAGTATAAGATGGAACTTTTTTTATTTTTCTTTTTTTTAAACTCATAAAGAATACTATATATAAAATTATATATAGTCACACCTCCTTAGAATCCCGTTATTTTAAAGTAGAAAAAGCAACAAAAATATATTATCTTTAAAATATATTTTGAATAATATTATTATACATCAAATTATTCAAAAATAAATAAATTATTACATAAATAACAACAAAAAAACTTGACTTAGAGTTAACTCTAAGTGGTAAATTTAAATATGTATAAATATTAATTAGAAATGGAGTGATATTTGTGATAAATATTTTAAACAAAGTGAATGAACCAAAAGATTTGAAAAAATTAAATAAAGAAGAATATGATACTGTTACAGGATATACAGAACCAATAGAAAGCTATCATGATTTCTTTGCAGTAGGTCATACATCCACATCAGTAAGTCTTGCTTGTGGATTGGCTAAGGCAAGAGATTTAAAGGGAAATAAAGAAAATATAATAGCTGTAATAGGAAATGGATCATTAAGTGGTGGTGAAGATTATGAAGGTATTGAATTTTGGAGCAACAAAAAAATTTACAGATAAGGTTCCATTACAGGAGCTTTTAGAAAGATATCATTTAACAAAAGACTTAATAGTTTCAGACATTATGAAAATACTTAAATAAAAGGAGAATATTAATAGTTATTAAAAATATATTCAAATATAATCAAATGTAATATAATATATTTAGGGGGTGATTATATTTGAGTAAAAATTATAAACCAAAAGAATTTGCTATACAAGAGTTTCAACTTCTAATCAAAAAGATGATTTAAAAAATCAAGTAGAATTTCTTAGACAA
>NZ_JBQHRN010000011.1:0-89262 GCF_052066735.1 Clostridium sp. HCP1S3_C6 | reverse complement strand
TATTTCATATTTTGAATTTACTGTTCCATCAGCCTTAATTCCTGTAGTTTGTCCTTCCCATCCTTTGAAAGTATATCCTTCTTTTTCTGCTGGTGTTGGAAGTTTTACATCCTTACCATATTCTACTGTTTGTGCTACTCCATCTATTGTTACTGTAAATTGTTTTAATTTATAATTTGCAGTTATTACTGTATCCTTAGTAATGTTTTCTAATGATAAATCCCAGCCTACAAAATCGCATCCTTCTTTAACTGGTGCTTCTGGTGCATTAACTTTGCTACCAACTTCTACTGTAACTTTATCTCCTACTTGTTTACCATCTGCCATAAATGTTACATCTGCTGTATAAATAGCCTTTAATTCTAATGCTCCTGTAACATTAATGTCATCTCCTTCTTTATATTCATTACCATTTGCATCTCTCCAGCATTTAAACTTAGTTCCTTCTTTTGTATCTGGAGCTATTGCCTTAACTACTGCACCTGTACCTACAGTTTGTCCCTTATTTGCATTACCATCTTTGAATATAACTTGAACAGTATCACCATATACTGCAGTTAAAGTTAAATTTTCTTGAATATTATCTATTGTTTTTCCAGTATATTTATTTCCTTTTTGATCTTTATAGCATACAAATGTTTTTCCTGCAATTTCAGGAGCTGTTGGAAGAGTTATACTTCCGCCTCTACCTATTGTATATCCATCAACTTTCTTTGTAGAATGTCCATCCTTATCAACATAGTCACCTTTTTCATTCTTTGAATCATCTTCTACAATTTCAGTCCAAGGATTATCTACTGTAAGTGCTGTTTTACCATCAGCTTGCTTAAAGTTAATCTTAACATTTTCACCATTTATGGCTGTAATTGTATCATCCTTAGTTGCCTTACTAAATTCCTTATCCCATTTTATAAATTGCTTACCAGAATTCTCATAAGCAGCATTAATATCATCTACTGTTGGTGCCTTTATGTCTTTTCCATATTCAGTTTCAACTCCAACAACCTTTGAAGTATCACCATTATCACCATACTTAAATGTTATGTTAGCTGTATATACTGCTGTTAATGTTTCTGGCATATTTCCCTTAACTGTAACTGTATATTCTGCATTCTCAGATACTATTTTATTACTTGAATTTCTCCATCCTTTAAATGTAAGACCTTCTTTTGTTCTATCCTTAGCAGTTAATGTAACTGTTCCATTTATATTAACATCATAAGATTTACTAGTATTAGCTACAGGATCAATTGCAGTAATTGTAACAGTATCGCCATAGTAAGCAATAACCTTAACATCTTTTGTAATATTACTTATTGAATATGTCTTAGTTTTTTCATCATAAGTTAGTTGATCTGCACCCTCAACATACCAACCTCTAAATTCTTTTCCATTTTTCATAGTTGGTACTGTAGGTAATGTTAAAGTTTTTCCTTTTTCAACTTCTTCAGATGCTATTTTATCTCCTTCTGTATCTGTTATATCAAAATTGTAAACATAAACAGGTTTTATAGTAATATTATCTTGAATGTTAGATATAACATCTCCTACTTTATATTCTTTACCAGATTCATCTCTCCAGCACTTAAATGATAATCCTTCATCTTTTCTATCCTTTGGATTTTCAAGAGTAATTTCACTACCTTTACCACGTTTTACTGTAGTATCACCTATTGTAATATTAATAGGTTCTGCATATAATGCAATTACAGTAGTATCTTTCTTAATATTCTTAAGTTCCCACTTACCATCTTTATTTTTTGTTAATGTGTTATCTTGCCATTTAACAAAATATAAGTTTTTACCATATTTATCATATAAGTTTTTATCTTGAATTGGAGTGTCTATTTCAACATCACCATTATATTCCACATCTTGTTTACATAAAACATCTTCTCCTGATACATTAGTAACTTTAAATTCAGCATTATATATAGCTGTTACTGTTACATTACGATCTGGTTTATATGTTGAAATATTGACTGAAGTATAATCTTCTGTTATTTCCTTTCCAGCAATATTAGTATAAGTAATTCTCCAACATTTAAATGTAAGTCCTTCTTTTTCCTCTGGCACTAATACTTTAGATCCAATAATTTGATCCTTTTGTACCTTTATTTCTTTGCTTTTATTTGCCACCGGATCAACTACATTAAGAGTTATACGTTCTTCATAATCAGCTTTTACTATTACACCTTTCTTTATTCCAGATAAAACATTACCAGTTACATTACCAGTTTCTTCTGAGACAACTTTCCAACCTGTAAATTCTTTTCCCTCAACTTCAGGAGCCTTAATATCTGATAAATCAAGTTTACCATCTTCTGGTGCTTCAACTGTTTTTATAGTTTTTCCATCTTTGTCTTGAATAGTAACAGCTATTTTATTAGCATAAACTGCATCTATTACAACAGTTTTATCATTATTAGTATCTTTTACAATAACACTACTGCCTTCATCAAATTCTCCTGTCATTTCCTCTGTGCCACAATTCCATGTTTTAAATAGCTTGTCCTTTTGTCCTTTAGCTTTTGGTAAAGCTATCTTTGCTCCATTACCTACTGTAATTGTACTAGTATTATCTCCATCATTGTATATTACCTTTATTGGATCACCATAAACAGCTTTCAAAATAGTTACTGCTGGCCCTGCTGGCACAGATATTTTACCATCCTTTATATCCATTGGACAATAATCTATATTTCCTTTTGTATCTTCATCTGCACTTTTAACACATTTCCAACCTATAAATTGTTTTCCTTCAACTGCTGGTGCTTCTGGAACTTTTACCTCATATGATTGCTTTTCATTAATATCAAATTGCTGTGAATTTATATCCTTAGTATCTAATCCAACAAATTTAATTGTAGTTTTTGTTGATTTATATATAGGATATACTGTAGTATTTTTTTCGATTTGTCTAATTTCATCTAATGACATTCCTTTAGTTGCATTTTTATCTGTATTCCAACCTAAAAATTCTCTTCCATCTTGCTTATTTGGATCAGCTGGCAACTTATTAATATCATTTAATTTAACAATAGCATCTGCACCTGTGTATCCATCAAATGTAATTTCAGTATCAGCATACTTAGCTACTAATTTAACTTCACCTTTTATAGCTGCTTCTCCTGTAAACTTTGCATCGTTCTCTATTTTTTCACCATTTAAATACCAACCATCAAAATGCTTTCCTTTAACAACTTTAGGTGTAATTTTTTTTAATGATTCTGATAAATTTGAATCATACACAAAGTCTTTTGATTCTGATTGTATTTCATCTCCTTTTCCTTCTCCACTTTCAATTGTCACTGTATATTTATTAGCTATATATTTAGCTGTTATTTCTGTATTTTTTTGTATATTCTTGCCATCATTTATCCAAGTTCCTGTATATCCAGCTTTTGTTGGAACTGCAGGAGCTTGAGCATTTTCATTATATTCTATTTCTTTTTCTCCAACTTGTATTCCATCAGCCATATATCTAACTTTAGCTGTATATACTGGAGTATATGTAGCATTTTCATTTGGAATTTCAGCTCCAGCGTAATAATCAATATTAGCATCAGATCTCCAACACTTAAATGTTAAATCCTTTATAGTTTCACCATTTTCAAAATATTTAGTCTTTTCAGTTGTTTCCTTTTTAATAACTTCTATTTTTTGTTTATCAATTATGCCTTGTACACTTGTTGTTTCATCAGCTGCTTGTGCAACTACTTCCTTGCCCCCAAATATTTCAGGATTTACTATTCCAGTTCCTGCAACCATTGTTGTTAGTACTGCTGCACTAACAATCTTGTTTAATTTTTTACTCATAAATACTCCTCCCATTTTTTAAGAAAATTATAATATTTATTAAATAAATCTATATATTTAAATTTTATTTATTATTTACATAATTATATATTTTTTATATTAATATGTTTTCTTTAAAATATTTAGATTTATCTTCCAGTTACTTTTTCGTGATACATTTTTATATCTTAATGACAGTTTATGTCATTTAACTTTTTGTTTATATTTTTAATTATTTGTTAATATTATTTACTTTTTATATAATAATTTACTGATATTTTAAAATATTATTAAAGTAATAATAAAAAAACATCATTAAACTAAATCCCCAAATAATAGTTTAATGATGCTAAGCTAATTTAAAACTTATATAAATATAATTTTTCCCATAAATAATATTTTTATACACAAAATAAAAAATCACCTTTAAAATATAAACATATCCCCCACAGACATTTACTTTTTAAAAGTGATTTTTATTTATAAGCTAATTTTTTGAAACTTATCATATTGGCTATAATTTATTGGTATAAAATAATATTTGTTGCTTTACTTTTGTAAAGGTTACATGCTCTAAAGCTAGTAAAATAGCCCTATGACACTTTATTTTTTAGGCGAAGCCTATCAGCTATAATCGCTATAAATTCGCTATTAGTAGGTTTTCCTTTATCTCCTTGAATAGTATAGCCAAATAACTTATTTATTACTTCAACTTGTCCCCTACCCCATGCTACTTCAATAGCATGTCTTATTGCTCTTTCAACTCTTGATGCTGTTGTATTATATTTTTTAGCTATTGAAGGATATAATTCTTTTGTTACTGCACTTAATAGTTCCATATCGTTTACCACCATAGTAATAGCTTCTCTTAAATACATATATCCTTTTATGTGAGCAGGTACACCTATTTCATGAATAATTGATGTTATTTCTGTTTCTAAATCCATAGGGCCATTTGATGATACTGCAGTTTCATTATCATCAATTATACCTGAAGAAATATTTGATTGTATCTTTTGCATATTAGAACCTTGATTAGTTGGCTTTTGTGTTGTAAACATTTCTCTTATTCTCTTTGTAAAAATATCCATATCAAAAGGCTTAACAACATAATAATCTGCACCTAAAGCTATAGCTTGTTGTGTTATTTTATCTTGTCCTACTGCAGATAAAACTATTATTCCAGGAAATTTAGGTAAATCCATAGAATGAAGTTTTTCTAAAACTCCTAAACCATCTAAATGTGGCATAATTATATCTAGCACAACTAAATCTGGCTGTTTTTCCTCTATTAATTCAAGGGCTTCTCTTCCATCCTTTGCTATTCCTGTAACAACTATGTCCTTTTGATTTAATAAATAATCATTTAATATGTTACAAAATTCTTTATTATCATCTGCAATTACAACTGATATTTTTTTGTTTTCCATATACATACATCCTCACTTTTTAATTATTAGTTAATTTTCTCTGTATTGTATTATTATTTATATATCTCATAATTTTATTAGTTACACCTTTTTATAATATTATATACTATTAATTACATTTTTACAAAATAATTAGAAGGCATATTTGCAAATATTTTATTATAAATAATTATATTTAATACAAAGAAAATTATTAATTTTTATTATTTCTTCCACTATTTGTAAATTATACACTATTTTTTTCTTTGTGTAAATACATTTCATATATTTTTTTACTTTTTTTGCTATCAAATTAGAATTAGGTATTAATAATTAAAAATTGAGGGCATTTTTGCTCCTTATGTCGCAAAAATTTAAATTTTACTATGGTGGGGCAAACAAGCCCCATTTTAATAACTATATAATTCCAGCTTCTTTAAGCATCCAATCTATATATATTCCATAACCTGTATCTGGTTTATTAATAAGTACATGTGTAACAGCTCCTACAATTTTATTATTTTGAATAATTGGACTACCACTCATGCCTTGAACAATGCCACCAGTGGCTTCAAGAAGCTCTGGGTCTGTAACCTTTATTATC
This sequence comes from Clostridium sp. HCP1S3_C6, assembly GCF_052066735.1. Lineage (NCBI taxonomy): Bacteria > Bacillati > Bacillota > Clostridia > Eubacteriales > Clostridiaceae > Clostridium > Clostridium sp. HCP1S3_C6. The sequence continues at coordinate 83,451 of NZ_JBQHRN010000011.1, read as the reverse complement.
ATACTTTTAGGACCTGGTTCGTCTTGAACAAATAACTTTTGAATTTCTATGTCATATTCTTTAGGTCCAGTGCTATCTATTGTAGTAATTATTTTTGCTGGTCCTTCTTTTACTTCATTTCTTGAGGCTACCTTTAAAGGATTTTTGTCATTTAAAGAATTATTATAAGTTGTTCCAAATATACCACATTCAGTATTGGATTCAATTAATGCAAGAGGAGAAGTATCATCTACAAAAATGCCCTTTAATTCGCCAGGATTACCCTTTTCACCTTTTCTTACACTAATTATAGATGATTTTAAAAGAGAACCATTTTTTATTTTGAAACATTCATTTGTATCACCATCAATTACAGGATGACCTAAAGCACCAAATTTACCACTTTCCTTATGATAAAATGTCATAGTACCTACACCTGCTGTAGTATCTCTTACCCATAGTCCTATTCTTTTTGTGCCATTATCATTAAATAAGTGAGCCTTTTGTGAAATTTCCTTATCTTTTCTTATGATTGTTAAAGTAACTTCATCTTCTTTTGAATTTTTTACTTTTTTAATTAAATCCTTTGATGTAGCTACAGTTTCAGAATTAACCTTTGTAATCATGTCACCTACCTGTATAGATGAACTATTAAAAGATAATTCACCATTAGTATTTGAAAATCCAACTACAAGTATACCCTTGCAAGATAATTTTACTCCAACAGAATCACCACCTGGTATAAGCTCCATATCCTGAGAACTATTAGTATCATTATCTTTTGCTTTTATATATACTGGATTTAAAGATAGTAAAAACAGAATCAAGATTGGAGTAATAATTAAATTTGATAATTTAAATAATTTATTTTGCATAATAATCTCCTCCTTTGCTTCTGTTTATAATTTGCCCAACTGATAAACATATATGCTATTATTTAATTAGCAGCAAATGAAAAAAATATTGCAATTAAAAAAATAAAGCCATATTTCCTTATGACTTTATTTTTACCAAATAATTATTTCTTATGTATATTATTATTTTTTATATCATTTTTTTTATTTTTTGCAAACTGAAGCATTTCTTTTACATTTTTTATTGTAGAATCAGTAACTCCATCTCCTCCAAGCATTGAAGAAACTTGCTTTATTTTTTGTTCTTCATTTAATAATTTTAATCTTGTATATGTTTTGCCATCTAACACTTCTTTTGAAATAAAGTAATGATGATCTGATAATATTGCTATTTGAGGAAGATGAGTAATACAAAGAACTTGATGAGTTAAAGAAACCTGGTACATTTTTTCTCCTACTCTCTGACCAACTGCACCACTAATTCCCGTATCAATTTCATCAAATATTAATGTGGCTATTTCATCTTTTTCAGCAAATACACACTTAAAGGCAAGCATTATTCTTGAAAGCTCACCACCAGATAAAACTTTTTCAAGAGGTTTTAAAGGCTCACCAGGATTTGTAGAAATTAAAAAACCAACACTATCAAAGCCATTTTCCTTTGGTTCATCAGTAAAATCAACTTGTATTTTCATTTTTGATTTATTAAGGCCTACATAAGATAATTCTTCTAATAATTGCTGCTCTAAGGAAGACGTATAGCTTAAACGTATATCATGAAGCTTTTTGCCTACTTCTTTTAATTTATTAAAAGTTTCAGCTTCATTATTTTTAAGTTCTTTTAAAATTTCTTCAGCATTTATAAGTTCATTGTATTTTGTTTTTAATTCTTCGTAGTAATTTAAAATATCCTTTACAGTAGATCCATATTTCTTTTTGTATGTGTTAATTTCGTAAATTCTTTCATTTATTTTTGAAAGTCTATCTTCATCATATACTATTTCTTCAGACATATCACGAAGATCTCTAGATATTTCAGAAATCATATAATATGCTCCCTCTAGGTTAGATCTTTTTTCTTTTATATCTAGATGCTTTTCAAGAGTAGAAAATTCCCCTAAGACCTTGGATAAGCCTTCTAAAACAGATATAAAGCCTTCAGAATCATTATTTAAAATATTTAAGCATAAAGCTAAAGAACTATTTATTTTTTCAGCATTTGATAAAATATTATATTCTTCTTTTAAACTTTCTTCTTCATTTTCTGATAATTTTGCCTTTTCAATATCTTCTATTTGAAATTTAGTGTAATCTAAGATTTTACTATTTTGATTATTTGAAGATATTTTTGAAATTTTATTACGTATTTCAATTAAAGAATCACGCAAAGTTGTATATTCCTTTAAAGAAGTATAAATATCACTACCTATGTAATTATCTAAAAAACTTATGTGATTATTTCTATCAAGGATACTTTGATTTTGATGCTGCCCATGAATATCTAATAATTTTTCTCGTATTTTTTTTAGCTTTGAAACTATTATGCTTTTACCATTTACTTTAGCAATACCTTTACCACTTAAAGAAGTCTCTCTAGATATTATTAACATATCTTCATATTCTATACCTAAATCATCTAAAATACCATTTAAATTTTTGTTTTCAATTGAAAAAACAGCTTCAACGTATGTTTTATTTTCACCAGTTCTTATTAAATCCTTTGAAAATTTACCACCTAAAACATAATCAATTGCATCAATTAATATTGATTTTCCTGCGCCAGTTTCTCCTGATAAAATATTAAATCCTTCCTTAAAATCAACTGTAAGTTCTTCTATTAAGGCAAAGTTTTTTATATTTAATTGTATTAACAAAAAAATCACACCCTATGAAATAAATTCTTTTATATGGCAAACAAGGTCTTCTGCCGCCTCTAATGACCTAACCATTATAAATATAGTATTATCTCCTGCAATAGTACCTGCAATTTCATTATTGGGGAATCCATCTATTGCTTCAGCAACTGCTGCTGCTCCTCCAGACACTGTCTTTACAATAACCATTTTATCTATATTTTCTACTGAAAGACTTAAATTTCTGAGAACAGCTTTAAGTTTATCATTTAAAGAAGTATCTTCTTCCTTTGGTACTTCATATCTATATTTTCCTGCCCTATACTGTACCTTTAATAGCTTTAAATTTTTAATATCCCGAGATACTGTAGCCTGTGTAACATCAAAGCCTGATTTTCTAAGCTCGTCTGCTAATTCTTCCTGTGTATCAATGTCCTTTTTTGCTATAATGTCTAATATTTTTAAATGTCTACTTGATTTCAAATTATATCACCACACATTCTTAATTATTAAGTATCTTTGATCTTAATACTTTAAAGTAGTCATAATCTTCAAATAATAATATTCTAACTTCTTCCTTAGCCTTACTAACTCTTATTATTGACTTTTCATCTACTTTAGTAGCCTTCTGACCGTCAACTGTTAAATATATTTCCTCATCTCCATTTTCTGGAATAATCTCAATTTCACTATTACCACCTATAACTATGGTGCTCATTCCATTTGTGTGAGGACATATAGGCGTAAGGGTAATAACATCTAAATTAGGATATATTATAGGGCCTCCTGCCGAAAAAGAATAAGCTGTAGATCCTGTAGGTGTAGTAATAATTAATCCATCGCCCTTAAAAGAAGTATAAAACTTTTTATCTACATACAAACTAAAATTTACAATTCTTGACAATGTACCTCTTGCAACTACAATGTCATTAAAAGCATTTTCATAAAAATTTGTGTCTTTTTTTATGTTACCATAAGAATCGCAATTTTCACATTTAAGCATCATTCTTGATTCTACTTTGTATCTACCATCTTTTATTTTTTTAAATGCTTCATCCACATAAGCAATATCTGTACCTGTTAAAAAACCTAAATTACCTATATTTATACCAAGTATAGGCACTTTAAACTTTTGACTTATGCCTCTTGCTACATTTAAAAGAGTGCCATCACCACCTAATACAATTATAAGATCAAGTTTAGTTTTAAAATTTGTATGTTTTGTTTCATAAGAATTAAATACAACTATTTCTTCTAATTTAAAATATTTATTTAATTTATCTCTTACTAAATTTAATATTTTACAATCTTTATCCTTTGTAGGATTAACAGCAATTCCGACCTTTTTCAAGCAAACACCCCCTTTTTATAATTTATAATTATAAAAGTGTTTCATGCGACATTTCTACTATTTTATCAACATCTTCTATTTTGAATTCAGTTTGCTTATTTTTGTCTTTTGTAAAATAAACCAAATATTCTATATTACCCTCTGGTCCTTTAATAGGCGAATAACTAAGATTTAAAACAACAAGGTCTTGTGAAAGAAGGAAATCCACTATACCACCTACAACTTCTTTATGTACAGCTATATCTCTAACAACACCTTTTTTTCCCACCTTTTCTCTTCCTGCCTCAAATTGTGGCTTTATAAGCGCTACAACTTCTCCATTATCCTTTAAAAGACTAAGAGTTGCAGGCATTATCTTTTTTAAAGATATAAATGAAACGTCGATTGATGCAAAATCAAGACTTTCACCTATATCCTCAGGCGTAACATATCTTATGTTTGTTCTTTCCATACACACAACTCTTTCATCTGTTCTAAGTTTCCATGCAAACTGCCCATAGCCTACATCTACTGCAAATACTTTTTTTGCACCATTTTGAAGCATACAATCAGTAAATCCTCCAGTAGATGCCCCTATATCCATACAAACCTTATCATTAAGCTTTAAGCCAAATTCCTTCATAGCTTTTTCAAGCTTTAAGCCTCCTCTGCTTACATAAGGAATTTTATGACCTTTAAATACTATTTCAGATGTTACTTTAACCTTTTCTCCTGCTTTATCAACTCTTTGTCCATCTACAAAAATCTCGCCAGCCATAATACTTGCTTTTGCTTTTTCTCTAGATGTAATTATTCCTTTTTCTACAAGAAGTACATCTAATCTTTCTTTTTTTTCAGACATTTAAATAGCTCCTTATTTTTATTACAAACTTTTTTATATTATTTTAATAAAGTACTTTTTATAAATCTTCCTTTAACAATTTAACAACATTTTTAACTATGCCACTAGCATCTAGCATATTATCATTATAAATTTCTTTTACTGTTGCTTGAGTTACAAATTTATCCTTATAAGAAAGATTTATAAACCTTCCCTTAAAACCATTATGTGAAAGAACTCTTAAAATATTATCTCCAAGTCCTCCAGCTTCTAAATTATCTTCTACTGATATAATATCATATTCATCTAAAATAAGATTTTTTATCATATCTGTATCAACAGGTTTTATAAAGGATGCATTAATAACCTTAAGGTTTATATTATTTTTATTTAACATTTCCTTTGCAAGTACTGCCTGCTGAACTGTTTTACCTGTGGCAATTACTGCTATTTTTTTGTTAGATGGTAAATTTCCTTTTATATTTAATGGACTATTTTCACTATCTAAAACACATTTATATTCAGTAATTTCTTCCCACTTTCCAAGAGTAAAGTTTTCTTTTGGATTTAAATTTTCCAAATCATTGCCACCTCTTGGGTATCTAATAGCAATAGGGCCATAAAAATCTACACAAAACTCCATAAGACTTTCCATTTCCTGTACACATTTAGGGGCAACTATAGTCATATTAGGAATCATTGAAAGGTATGATAAATCCATTATTCCCTGATGAGTTTCACCATCAGCACCTACCACACCTGCCCTGTCTATTGCAAATACTACTGGAAGGTTTTGAATACAGACGTCGTGTACTATTTGATCATATGACCTTTGTAAAAATGTAGAATATACTGCAAATACAGGTTTAAGTCCACCGCAAGCCATTCCTGCTGCAAGAGTTACAGCATGCTGTTCTGCTATTCCCACATCAAAAAACCTATTTTTAAATTCTTTAGAGAAATCATTAAGACCTGTTCCTGAAGGCATTGCAGCAGTTATTGCAACTACTTTTTTATTCTTTCTTGCAATTTCCACTAAAGATTTGCCAAATTCTTTTGAATAGGTATTTGTAGATTTTGATATAACTTCACCAGTCTCTAAATTAAAAGGCCCTATCCCGTGAAATTTATCAGGGCTTTCCTCTGCAAATTTATAACCTTTTCCCTTTTTGGTTATAACATGAACAAGTACCGGTCCCTTTAGATTTTTAACTTTGTTAAAGACCTCAATCATAGAATGAATATCATGACCATCTAAAGGTCCTACATACCTTATACCCATATTTTCAAAAAGCATAGAAGGAACTACAAGCTGCTTAATGCTACCTTTTATTCTATTTAAGGAAGACACCATAGTTTTTCCTAAGTTGCTACTGCTTAAAACAGTGTTTACGTCATCCTTTAATCTGTTATAGCTAGGTTCAATTCTTATGGTATTTAAATATTTTGATAAACCGCCTACATTTTTGTTTATAGACATTTGATTATCATTTAAAATTATTGTCACATCAGTTTTTCTAAAACCTACATCATTTAAGGCTTCAAAAGCCATACCTCCAGTAAGAGCTCCATCACCTATTACTGAAACTACTTTGTAATCTTCACCCTCTATATCCCTTGCACGAGCTATTCCAAGAGCTGCAGATATTGATGTAGAACTATGTCCTGTATCAAAAACATCATATTTACTTTCGTTTCTTTTAGGGAAACCACTTATACCCTCTTTTGTTCTTAACTTGTCAAAACAGTTTTTTCTGCCAGTTAAAATTTTATGAACATAGCTTTGATGTCCAACATCCCAGATTATTTTATCTTTTTCTATATTATAGCTTCTAAATAGGCTTAATGTTAATTCTACAACACCTAAATTTGATGCTAAGTGTCCACCTGTTTTAGAAACACTTTCAGTAAGAAATGTCCTTATTTCTTGGGCAAGTAATGCTAATTCTTTTTCACTTAAATATTTTAAATCTTCAGGAAATTTCATACTATTTAAAAAATCTGTCATATTACCATTTCCCTTTTCTATTTTTCTCTATTTAAAAGTTTAATTGTTAATTCCTTAAGTCCATCAGCTTTTACACTTAAACTGTCTAAAAGCTTAATACTTTCATTTGAAAGATCTTCACAAATTTTTTCACATTTTTCAAGACCATGTATTGATACGAAATTACACTTATGACATTCTTCATCCATATGAATATTTTTTCCTAATTTCTTTGCATCACCAATTACATCTAATATATCATCTTTTACTTGGAATACAAGACCTATATTCACTCCAAATTTATTAAGCTTTTCTATATCTTCTTTTGGTGCATTTCCAAGCATAGCACCAGCTACTACAGAACTTCTTATAAGTTCTCCTGTTTTATTTAAATGCATATATGTTAATTCTTCTTCGCTTATGGTTTCTTTTCCTTCGCTTAAAAGGTCTACTGCCTGACCTCCCATCATACCATCAGCCCCTGAAGCCTTTGCTATTTCTTTTGCTGCTAAAAGCCCATTACCTCCAAAATCAAGGGCAAATTCCATCATTGCAATCATAGCTTCATTAAGAAGTGCATCTCCTGCAAGAAGTGCAATAGCTTCTCCATATACCTTGTGATTTGTTGGCTTGCCTCTTCTTAAATCATCATTATCCATAGCTGGAAGATCATCATGAATAAGTGATGATGTATGAATCATTTCCATAGCAGCTGCCATTTTCATGATACTTTTATAATCATTTTTATACATAAGATAAGATAAAATCATAAGAATAGGTCTTACTCTTTTGCCTCCATTTTTTATGCTGTAATATTCAGCTTCATAAAGATACTTATTATATGTTCCTTTTCCATAAAAGTATTCTTTTAAATATTCATCAATTTCACTTTTTAAATTATTAATATCCATTTTTATTACTCCTGATTTTCCCCTTGATTATTTTCATTAATAACGGTAATTTTTCCTTCTAGCGTATTTAAGATTTTATATATTTTATTTACAAGTTTAACTCCATCTTCATAAGCTTTCATAGACTCATCTAAATTTAATTGTTCATTTTCAAGTTCATTAAGTATATTTTGAAGCTTTGTAACTAAATCTTCATAACTTTCTTTTTTTGCCAAAAAAGCCACCTCACTACTTGTTAGTTTTTGGTATAAATTCACCAAAAACTTTTCCATCTTTTAAAATAATATTAATTTCCTTTTTCTGCTCTAAACTAGAAATGGAATTTATATTTACGCCATCCTTTCCTTCTATTATAGCATATCCCTTTGATAATATACTGCAAGGATTTTTAGAAATAAGCAATTTATTTAATCCATTTATCTTTTCTTTTTCTAAAGCTAATTTTTTATTCATAACTACATTTAAATTATTATTTAACTTATCTACCTTAAGATAACTATTTGCTATTTTAGCTTTTGGTGAATTTAAGCTTAATATTTTAGCTAAAGATTGAACTTTAGATTTTTCTTTTTGTAGTTTTTCTTTTATTATATTGTTAAGGTTATTTTTTATTGCAGATAATTCACTATACATGTCATCTTCTAGTGGCACTGCCATTTCTGCAGCATGAGAAGGTGTAGAAGCTCTTTTGTCTGAAACAAAATCACATATAGTAAAATCCACTTCATGACCTACTGCTGATATTACAGGTATTTTTGATTTAAATATATAACAAGCAAGCTCTTCTTCATTAAAATTCCATAATTCTTCTATAGAGCCTCCTCCTCTGCCTACTATTATTACATCTACATTTTTATTTTTATTAAAATATTTTAATCCTTCTATTATGTCTTTGTAAGCACCATTTCCTTGAACCCTTGCTGGATAAAGTATAATATCTACTAAAGAATTCCTTGTTCTTGTAACATTTATAATATCGTGAAAAACTGCTCCTGTTTCTGATGTAATTACTCCTATGGTTTTTGAGAATCTTGGAATTTCCTTTTTATATTTATCATCAAATAAGCCTTTTTCACTTAATTTGTTTTTTAATTTTTCAAACTCTATGTATAATTTTCCGAGACCTTCTTCTTGAACTTGCTGAACATAAAACTGAACAGAACCAGCCTCCTTATAAAGAGATATGCTTCCTGATGCAATTATACTCATTCCTTCTTTTATTTTAAAATTAAGGGTTTCTGCAAAGGTTCTAAACATAACACAGCTTAATCTACTTTGACCATCTTTTAAAGAAAAATATATATGACCACTAGAATGATACTTTAAATTAGATACTTCACCTTTTACAGAAAGATTTCTTAAAATAAAATCATTGTCTAATGTCTTTTTAAGATATTTATTTACCTCACTTACAGAAAGGATTTTAATTTTCATTTTTAATCAAAGCCTCACACGCGTTTTTTATTAAAAGTGTAGTAGTTAACGCTCCAACTCCTCCTGGTACTGGTGTTACTCTTGATGCTTTATTTATTACTTTGTCAAAATCTACATCTCCAGTTATTTTACCCTCAAAGGAAGATGTTCCAACATCAATTACTACTGCCCCTTCTTTTATAAATGTATCATCTATAAATTTAGGTCTTCCTATAGCTGAAACTAATATATCAGCTTCTTTTGTAACTTCTTTTAAATTTTCAGTTTTTGAATGACATATAGTTACAGTGGCATTTTCTCTAAGTAAAAGTTCATATACAGGTTTACCTACAATATTACTTCTTCCAATAACAACTGCTCTCTTTCCTTGAAGCTTTATATCTAAACTTTTTAAAAGTGTAATTACAGAAAGAGGTGTACATGGCATAAAAGAATCTTCTCCCATATACATTTTTCCAACACTTTCAGTTGTAAGACAATCAATATCTTTCTTAGACCATATCTTATTAACTACTACTTTTTCATTTATATGCTTAGGTAATGGAAGCTGCATTATAATTCCACTAACACTTTTGTCATTGTTAAGCTTTTCTATTACATTTATAAGTTCTGATTCAGTTGTATTTTCGTCTAATACTACTTTTTCAAATAAAACCCCAAGAGATACAGCAGTTTTTTCTTGACTGTTCATATAATATATTGAACCACCATCATTTCCTACTAGTATTGATGCTATTTTAGGAATAGATTTATTATCACTTTTTCTTTTTTCTACAAATGCTTTTATTTGTTCTTTAACTTTTGCACTTATTTCTCTACCGTTTATTACATTCCCCATAATTTTCCTCCTAAATGCAATTAAGAATTTTTTAACACCTTATCAAGCACTCCATTAATAAATGAAACTGATTTTTCATCAGAATATACCTTCGCAATTTCTATAGCTTCATTAATAGCAACCTTTGCTGGTACATCATCTACGTATTTCATTTCATAAACAGCTAATCTAAGTATTGTTAAATTAACCTTTGAAATTCTATCTATTTTCCATTTATCTAAGGCAGCCTTTATAGCTTCATCTATATCATTAAGATTATTATGTACTCCAAATACTACATCATTTATATAACTTAAATCTAAATCCTTTATTATATCCTCGTTATTTTCTTTAAATATATCAATTGCTTCTGCTGGAGCATCCTTACTTAAAGTCATTCCAAATAGTATTTCCATAGCTTTTTCTCTTGATTTTTTTCTACTCATTACTTTCCTCCAAAATCATAAACATTAAGTACTTATTATAATTATAAACCGTAATCAAATTTTATAATCAACTTTTTTTATTTTAACACAATTTTTTTAAAATATATATATTTTTAATTATTAATTTAAACAGGCCACACTTAAATTAAAAAAAGCCACTATATTAACAATAAAAATCATTAATACAGCAGCCTTTAAAATAAAGCTTTATACTTCCTTTTTTTCTTTTTCCTTTAAGTAGATATCTGATACAAAAACATTAACTGATCCTACAACAAGTCCTGTCATAGCCTCAACTGTTAACTTAACATTTTCTTGAACCTTTTCTACTGCTTCTTTTATTTTAGTTCCATATTCTACTGCTACAGAAAGATCAATGTTTGCTTTATCACCTTCTAACTGCACTTTAGTAGCCTTTTCAGGAATTTTTTTTCCTTTAAATATTTTATTTGTAATATTATTAGTTACACCTTGAGCACAAACTGTAATCCCCTCAATTTCTCCAGCGGCAATACCAGCTATAACACTTATAACTTCATCAGAAATTTTTACTACTCCACCATTTTTTTCTATATCATTTAACTCTTCCATTTTCCACAGCCTCCTAAGTTTATTATAAACTTTATAATAATTATATCAAAATCATAAGCTAAGGTAAACTCTCAGATTAATTTATAATACTTTATTTACAATTAATTTTTAAATTCTATTGTTACTTCTTTTATACCAGAAGCATTTTGAACAATTTCCTGAATAACAGCTCCCTCTTCTTCTGAAAGTTCTTCAGCTTTTACTATTACATTTGCCTTATGTTCATCTTCTGATATTTCACATAATGCATCTTCATAGCCTTTATTTTTAATTTCAAGTTCTATTTTGCTCTCTTTTCCTTGTTTTAATGCAATCTTTTGTAATTTTTCACTAGCTTCCTTTTTTTGATCCTGTGAAGTATTTTGATTATCAACTATTGCTTTTAAATTTTGTGAAAGCTTTGCATCATTTTGCTCTTTTTCACTTCTGGCATTATAAAAAAAGTCTGTAGTACTTATAGTTTCAGTATCCTTTTCATCATAATTTTTATTTTCATCTACATTATCAGTTGTAATTATTGCACTTAAATCCGTAGGATCATTTAATCCTCCATTATTTAATTTAGTTGCAAGTAATGCAGTACATACAATTAAAGCCAATAATGTACATATGATTCCAGCTTGTTTCTTAGTCATATCTTCTTTCCTCCCCAAAACACATTTATTTGATTATATGATTTTATTTCATTGAATATACATTTACCTTATTTGCATCTAGACTATAAAGATTTGATACTGCCACTTCAATATTATGCTTAATTTTACTATCCGATGCTCCCTTAGCAACAACTACTACACCTATTACCTTAGGCTTATTAGTTTGAAGAATAAATGGCTCATCACTACTACCACTATTTTTCATAACAATTTTTGTATCATCATTAGTTTGATTATTTACCCTCTTGCCACCATTTTTATCTGTTTCTTCTGTAACAGTATTTTGACTAGTTTTATCATATGCAGGAACCTTTACTTCATCACTTTCAAATGTAATCATAACATCTACATCATCTACTCCTGATATTTTTTTTAATATAGAAATAAGTTCCTGTTTCTGTTGTTCTTCATATTCTGAAACCTTAACTGCATTAGATTTCGACTCTTCATCAACTGAATTTGATTTATTTATGTTATCATTTTTAGATGTTCCAAAATTAACTACAATAAGTACAAAAAATAATATAAGAAGTACAATAAGTATATTACTTATTTTTTTATCCTGTATAATCTTTTTGATTTCTTTTACTATTTTGTCCATATTCATAAAAGAAAGCCTCCATGTTATTTATATTTCACCACTATTTTATCTTCATCTATCTGTACATTTTCTTTTATATATTCTTGTACATCATTTAGAAATTCATCACTGTTATTTGTAACAGTACTTAAGCTATTATTAATGTTTTTTTCCTCTCCATTTCCAAAATTTATATTGTCTATTTCTTGTACTTTTTCTACTTCATTATTATTTATACTACTGCCTTTATAACTTTTATTACTATCTTCTTTTTTATTAACAAAAACTTCTATTTTCTCTACATTAGTTATATCTCCTGATAATAAGCAAGTAAAATCACAATTTTTAAATTTATTTTCAAGAAGTATACATAAATTATCTTCAAATTTCTCCTTAAAGTTACTTTCTAAAATCTTATTATCTGAAGTTTTATTTGATGTATATGCAGTTTCTTTTTGTACATTATCCTGAAATTCTTTTATTTTTCCTGTAATAATATTTTCACCATTACTTGCAAAATAAACAATTGGATTTATCATAAAAGCTATTAAAATAAGTCCAAGAACAAATTTTACATACTTCTTCATTGCATTTTCAGGAGCAATAATTTCAATAGCTGTCATAAAAACTATAATTGAAGATAAATTAACTATAAATTTTTGAATTTGATCCAAAACATCAGCCCCCTATAATAAACCTGCTGCTAGATGCCATAACTCCTATCAATATAAAAAACATAAGACTTATTGTTAAAACAGATGACAAAAGAATTACCATGCACTCACCAGTACTGCTTATAGAATTAACTATTCTCTTATCTGATACAGGCTCTACTACTGCTGCAGAAAACTTATATATAAATATCATTAATACTATTTTTATTACAGGGTACAAAACAATAAGAACTATTACTAAAAGACCTAATGCACTTACAGCATTTTTAATAATAAGAGAATAGGAAGCTACAGAAGTTATAGCATCAGAAAAGGATTTCCCTACAATTGGTATAAAATTATCAATAGCAAATTTTGTAGTTTTGAGAGTAACAGCATCTAATGTATTGGAGGTAAGTCCCCTTATAGAAAGAATTGCAATAGAAATTGTAACTACAAATCCTTGCAGCCACATGGTAGTTTTCTTTATCATTTTGCAAAATCCACTTATTTTCTGTTCACTACTTAAATTATTTACAAATTGAAGTACAAAAGTTATTAATATAAGTGGAATAATTACATCTTTGTATATTTTAGGAATAATGGTAACCACAGACATTATAACTGGATCTAATGCAGCTGCCTCTAAAACCCCACCTGATAAAGCTGTCATAGAAACAAGAACAGGCAAAAGAGCATTCATAAAACTTGAAATATCATCTACAACATCTTTTGCTACCTGTATGGAAATTAAAAAACTCTTTGTTATAACAATAATAATTACTGTGTAGCAGGCATAAAATGCAATTTCTGATACTCCCTTGCTTGAAAATGCATCTTGAAGATTTTTTAAAAGGGAACATAAAATAGATATTGCAATAATAGATATTCCAAATTTCAAAACCACATTAACTTCCTTAAATATAAGACTTACTAAAGCATTAATTAAAATACTTTCTGTTTTTTCTCCCTTACCATTTATAATGTAATTTTTAACATATTCCTTTGGCGTAAGTTCATTTAATACTTCATTATTACTTTTTATTTTATTAATATAATCATATAATTTATCTAAAGATTCCTCACTTTCATCATAAGCTTCTTGGATTTTATTAATATCTTCCTGTGAAATTGCATTGTTTGCCTCATTACAACTTCCACTAATGCCCTTTGACAAAAAAATATATATTATAACCATAATTAACATAATGAGTATTTTTCTTTTTTTCATAAAATACACCTTTTATTAAAGAATCTGAACTATTGAATTTAAAACAGCCATTAATATTGGAATTGCAAGAACTATTATAAAAAGTTTTCCTGCAAGTTCTACCTTTGATGAAAGGCTTGAAGCACCAGCATCTTTACATATTTCGCTAGCAAAAGACGACACATATGCTATAGCTAATATTTTTAATATTATAACCATATATACATTATCAATTCCTGCTTTTTCAGCCATTACCTTAATAAATTCTATTACTTCTTTAAATTGTGCTAGGCAAAATATAAATATCATAAGTCCTGCCGCAAGTATAAGAAGCATCGAAATATCACTTCTTTTATCTTTAAATAAAACAGAAAAAAATAAAACTATAAATACAAAGCCAATTACTTTTAATATGAGCATATTATCACCTAAAATAAAAACATAGTCCTTACGGAATTAAATAAATCTCCAATTAATGAAACAATCATAATGAGTATTATAACTATGCCTGCAATATTTGTTATAGCTGCAATTTCACTTTTACCACTGCTTGTTAATACTTTATCTAGTACAACAAGAACTATACCAGCCCCTCCTATTTTAAAAATTAAATTTATATCAAGCATATTTTTTCCTCCATAATAATTTATTTAAATTATTAAAATAGCTGTCATTGCCCCAAAGCACATTCCAAGCTCTCTGTACAATTTTGCATTTTTACCAGCCTCTTTAGCTGCTTCTTCAAGGTTTAATTTTATATTTTCAAGAGCTAAATTAAATATTTTTTCCTGTCCATAAATTCCTGTATCTCCCAAGTACCTTATAAAATCCTTTATTAAACTTATATCAGATTTATTAAAATGAAGTCCAGTTTCATTAGAAACATATATCCTTTCTATGACCTCCAGAAGATTTTCTTCATTATCACTTTTAGAAATTTCCTTTGATGTTTTATAAAGTATATTTTTAAAGGGTTCTGAAACTTTTTGTGACACTTCACATAATGCTTCAGGAATCATTGTATTGTTATATAAAATTTCGTTCTGCATAAGAATAATTATTTTTTTATATTCTCTAAGTTCATTTAACCTTTTCACATATTTTTGTCCAATTTCATAGCCTACTATGGAACATATGGCAAATACAACAATCATAAGTAAAATCTTACACAATTTTTACCACCTCTTTTCCAGATACTTTATATATGCTTTCTAAAGTAGCAGGTCCTTTTCTAGCACTTAATATAATTATTCTTTCTAATATGTTTTCTAAAATAAGATTATTAAATACTCTTCTTCTTTTTATATCTTCAAGATTAAATCCATGTATTGTACTTATAACATTTATTCCCGAATTAAAAGCAGCTTCTAAGGATAAAACATCTTCCCTTCTGCCAATTTCATCACATATTATAACTTCAGGAGATAAACTTCTAATAGCCATTATCATGCCTTCACTTTTTAAGCAATTATCCAAAACATCACATCTTATTCCAAGTTTCATTTGTGGAACACCCATAAAGCATGCTGCAATCTCACTCCTTTCATCTATAACTGTTACTCTCTTTTTGTTTTCTGAAATGTTTCGTGCAATATCCCTTAAGATTGTTGTCTTGCCACATTTTGGAGGAGAAACTATGAGAGTATTGTATATTCTGTCTCCATCATATATATATTTATATATTTTATCTGAACATCCGATTATTTCCCTGCAAATTCTTATATTTATGGAAGAAATATTTCTTATAGTCTTTACAATATTTTTTTCCATAACACATTCTCCAGCTAGTCCTACTCTATGACCACCTTTAATTGTTATAAATCCTTGCTTTATTTCTTCCTCATAGGCATACAATGAATAATTAGATATTTTTTGAATTATAAACTTCATTTCCTCTCTAGATACAATGTGATTAATTATAAATTCTCTGTTATCAGCAGTTAAAATGCATGGTTCATTTATTTTTATTCTTATTTCCTGAAGCTTATTATTTGTAATGTATTTTTCAATGTATTTCTTTAAATTTCCTTGAAACAGCTTACATAATTCTTCCTGTATTTTAATCACCTCAAATCTTGTACTTGCTTATATATAAATATTATTTTGCCATGTGAAAATATATTACTTTTAAACAAAAAAAGCTTTACTTAAATATAATTTATACTAGAATAAAAAAAGCATAACTTATGATTAAAAATTTAAACATAAGTTATGCTCTTATAATATAAAAATTTTTAAGCCTTAATATTGTTATTACAATATGGGCACTTTAATTCATTAGAACCTTTTAAAGCTGATTCCTCTATATATATTGGCTTGCCACATTTTGTACATTTAATTTCTTTGTAAGATGTATCTTCCATTTCTTCTAAATCTTCTATTGATACCTCTTCAAATAATTCATCTTGAATTCCTGATATGTCTTGATCCATGTACTTCATATTTTCAGCTAAAGCAGCTTGATTTACAAGAGCTTCTTCAACCTTTTCATTTAGACTTTCTAAAATTTCAGATATTTTGCTATAGATAATTTTCTGCTTTTCATTATCTTTATTAAGACCTTCTATTTCAGAATTTAATTTTTGTATTTTTTCTTTAATATCTTTCATAAAAAACACATCCTTATTTTTAAAATAAGAAAAAAATTGCCAAGTTCTTAAAACTTAGCAATTTAAAAAACATACTAAACTCTTTCCATGTATTCTCCAGTTCTAGTATCTACTCTAATAACGTCTCCTTCATTAACAAACATAGGAACGTTAACTACTGCTCCAGTTTCAAGTGTTGCAGGTTTTAAAGCATTAGTAGCTGTATTACCTTTAACTCCTGGTTCACATTCAGTAATTAATAATTCAACAAAATTTGGTGCTTCAACTGAGAATGCATCACCTTTATAGAATTTAATAACTGCACACATATTTTCTTTTAAATATTTAATTGCATCTTCAACCTTTTCATAATTTAAAGGAATTTGTTCAAATGTTTCTTGATCCATGAAGTAGTATAATTCTCCATCAGAATAAAGATATTGCATTTCCTTTCTTTCAATTACAGCTTCTTGGAATTTAGCTGTTGGGTTAAAAGTAGTTTCTGTAACTGCTCCTGTTATAACATTTCTAAGTTTTGTTCTAACGAAAGCTGCTCCTTTACCTGGTTTAACATGTAAAAAGTCAACAACTGTATAAACTTGACCTTCATTTTCAAATGTTGTACCTTTTCTAAGATCACCTGCTGAAATCATATATATACCTCCAAAATCTTTAGTTTCAAATCTTTTTTAATTGTTAATATCATATCTTTCTATAAATAACTTTACATACTCAAAATTAGATTATTAACATAACACTCTTATTTTATCAAATGTATCAAATAATTGCAACGAACTATTCTAAAAATTGTATATTTTTTCACATTTACTTTTTGGTATTAGAATTAAATTATTATTTACATGCTTAATTTCTATCTCTACAAAATTATTTCTTTCTAGATTATCATCTTGTAAATAATACTTGTAACCTATATATTTTATTGAAATAATATGTTCATCAATGCTAAATTCAGAAATTTCATTATTTTTTATATTTAGTATTTTATTTTTATTTTCTTCATTATTAAAATATTTATTAGCTATTGAAATTAATTTTTCTATGTCACAAGATATATTATTTTCTTTATATCCCATATCATTTTCATAGGAAATTGCATTTAAATATACTTTATATGACAATAAAAAAACTACACTTGCAAAAAGCATTGTTATTAATGAATATACTGTACTACTAGCCTTATTTTTATGTAATTTCAAAAATTTTATACACATTCTACATATTCCTCATTATTATTTGTTACTATTTTCATATAAATAATATTATTATTCTTAATAAATTTAACCTCTTTAATATTATAAAGTATTTGATTTGCACTTAAAAACCTTCCTATACTTTCTCCATCATAAGATTCATAATAATAAATATATAAATATGAATCTTTCATCTTTATCTCCTTTATAAAAAAAGATTTGTCTTTACTACATAAATATAATGTTATTTTATCCTTATGATATTTTATTTTTGTTACATCATTATCATTTACATTTTTTCTTACTATAAAAAAAGCATTATCCATAGCATTATTTAAAATGCTCTTATCTGTAACATAATCATATGTATAATATAATTTCATAGTTATTGAAGCTGTAGCTATTATTATCATTTGAAATATAAATATATATGCAATGCACTCAGCTAAAGTAAAACCTTTCTTAAATTTCATCCATCCATGAAGCCTTTACCACTTCTTCTTCATTTTCACATTCCTTTCTTATAATTTTAATTTTAACTGTAATATATCCATCATTATTAACTTTACTTATTTTTATAATTATATTTTTATAATTATTTAAATATTCTTTCTCATTTAAATGTTCTTCACTCAATAGTTCATTATTTAAAAGCTCCCTAAAATCATTTGTATAAATTTTTTTTAAAAAATCATAATTTGTATAAATAACTATATCCCTATCATTTAATTTATTATTTATATAATCAAAAGAAATATTATACTTTATCTCTTTGGTTAATGCTTTAAGTATACTTTTACTATTTTGATTATTATTTATTATTGCATAAGATTCATTTAATAATTCATAGCTTTTTACAAAAAAACACATAGACATTAGTATAATAAATATTCCAACCATAGATTCTATTAATAGTATTCCCTTTTTCATTTATTTTACCTTTTTATTTTTATTCTATTTGTTGAAACATTTGCTGAAATAGTTGCAATAAATTTATTAATTGATGACTGTAGTTGTATTTTAATACCCCTTAAAATACCTTTAGGTGTAAGATACATTACTGTATATTCCTGCATATTATAAAAGGTAATTCCTTCTGGCAGATACACAATCTTTTTATTTTCAGCATTAATTACAAAAGCTATACAGCTTTTATCTTTATCATTAATTATTTCTATAATGCCACTTGTATTATTGTTATAACAATATTTTTTAGCATAATTTAAAATATCATCTATTTCATAGGCAGCTGACTTTAAATTAATATATGAAATAATATCATTATAATTTTTTATACATTTTCCTGTAATTGATGCAGTTATAATTACAATTGCAAAAACAGCTGAACATTCAACTAATGAATAACCTTTATGTTTCCTTTTCAAAAATTCTCACCCTTTATATTCATAATGTCTAAAACAGGCCCTAAAAATTCTATAATTATAAAAGAAATCATAATAGTAATAAATACTATAAGTGCAGGCTGAACTAATTTTACAGCCTTAGATATTTTATCATTTACTTTACGTTCTAATGTTTTTGAAGCCTTTAAAAGAGAATCTTCAATCTGACCTCTTGATTCACCAATTTTAATAATTGACAAAGTATACTTAGAAATAAAATCAAAATTCTTCATAATAATATTTATTTCACTTCCACTTTTTATTCCTTCTACAAATTCTTTTATAATTTTTTCATTTACACCTAAGGATTTATAATCTATATTCATCTTCATTATTTCTACAATACTGCTTCCAGATACAACTATCATACTTAAAAAAGATATAAACTTATATTCAGTTAATAATTTCCCTAACTTGCTCTTTTTAAAAAACTTTGCTATAATTCCACTTTTTATAAGCAAAAATATAAACAAAAAAATACTTAAAATAATAATTGTTGATATTATTAAAATTTTGCTTAAAGGACTATACTTTATTAAACTAATAAAATTATATAAACACAGTAATTTACTAGACATATTTTTATTTATATTTTTGAAACTTTCAAACATTTTAGGAAAAACAATAAATAAAAATGCAAAGCTTCCTAAAATAAGTGTAGTTATAATAAAAATGGGATATATTAAAGAAGAACTTATATATTTTTTTAACTTGTATTTTTTATAATAATAGTAATTAAGATTATTAAGCACCTCACCTAAGCTTCCATTTTCTTCACCAACTTTAATTAAGTTTACTAAAAAATCCGGATAAATTTTTGCTTTATTAAAGGCATTTGCTACTGAAGAACCTTTTTTAACACAATCTTTTATAATGCTTATGCTATTTTTATATTTTTTTGAAATAGAAGTTTCTTCTATAAGATCAAAACTATAATATATAGGGAAACCATCATTATACAAATCATGTAAATTTCCCATTATGCTATATATATCTTTGTAATTATATCTCATAATGATTCCTTTTCTATAAAATCAATATAATCATAATATGATACTTTTCCCCTTAAAAGGAGCTTTAAAATTTGATTTTTCATTTGACTGTTATTAAGCTTTTTACTTAAAAATTGCAAATCATTTATATTATCCTTTATTTCACTATTAAAATAATGTACAGAAGCTACAAGTTCCCTGCTAATATAACCTGTATTATTACACTTGTCACATTTGCCACTTTTATATAATTTAATTTTTTTATTAGTAGTATTTATTCTAATTTTACAATTATCACATAATATTTTTACAAGTCTTTGACATATTACACCTGCAATACAATTATTCACTATGTATCTGTCAATATTCATATCTCTTAATCTAAGAAGAACTTCATAAGCACTTTTAGCATGTATTGTTGAATAAATCTTATGACCAGTTAACGCTGCTCCAGAAGCTATAGAAGCTGTTTCACTATCACGTATTTCACCTATTACAATTACTTCACTATCTTGCCTAAGAAGCGTTTTAAGAGCTGTTTTAAAATCAACTCCTGTACTTTTGCTTAAATCTACTTGATTTATGCCATTCATTTTTATTTCAACAGGATCCTCTAAAGATGTAATATTTAAAGGATATTTTTTTATTTCACCTATAATGCTGTAAAGAGTTTGTGTTTTACCACTACCTGTAGGTCCTACAATAAGAACAAGACCATTTGAAATATTAATAATCTTTTTTATATTATTTTTTTGATTATTAGAAAAATTAAGTTCCTTAAATGATTCAAAGTGCTTGTTAAAATTTATAATTCTTATAACAATTTTTTCACCTGTATTAAGTAAAATAGTAGATACTCTAAAATTAATACTGTTTCCATAAATATTTTCTGAAAAGCTGCCATCTTGAGGCTTTCTTTTTTCTGTAATATTCATACCACATTTTACTTTTATTCTTGATAAAATTAATGGATATTCTAAAAGTGGCACTTCACAGTGCTTAATAAGATCACCATTAATCCTTATTCTCACGTTAACCTTATTTTCATCTGGTTCAAAATGTATATCACTAGCATTTAAATTTACTGCTTCTTTTATAATCTTATCTTCAATATTCACATTTTTTATATTGTTAATGTTTACAATGGCATCCTTTTTTATTTGCATATTAAAGCCTCCCTTTGTAATTATTAACAAACAGCAAAAAAATATTCACAAAAATCACTTATTTTTTGTGAATATTTTTTTGCTTCAATTATTTACTTCATTTCACTTTATGTTCCTTATCACTTACAACTTCCATAATTAAGAATTAATAATTAATAATTAAGAATTAAGAATTAAGAATTAATAATTAAGGATTAAGAATTAAGGATTAAGGATATTTTTACTCCTTCGTCGTAAAAATTTAAATTATATTAGTGTGGGTGGACAAGCCACACCTTCATAACTAAATAACCTATTTATAAATATAGGGTGGACAAGCTCTAATTTCAAGGCTTACGCCCAATCCCATATAAGAACTTAATTATGCCAATGCTCTAGGCCTAAACATAATAATTCTTAATTATCTCCTTGGAAATTGGCTTTTAAGCGTAGCGCAAAAAGCCACTTAATTCTTAATTTTAACAAATGCATATTCAGAAGCTGGATTTTTAATAATACTTAAATCACCTTTTGTTGTACATTTAAAAACATCTTCACTTCCATCACTATTATTTATACCAATAAATAAAACATTGCCTTCTTCGTCCATTTGTAATCCCTTTTGTGTACTTATGCTTTTAGGAAAATCATATACAAGTCTATGATTTTTAGAATCTGCTATTTTGTAAAGAGAAGTAGTATTATCTTTGATTTTTCCAAGTATATATATATCATTATCTCTTTCTACTAAATCATATACCATAAAAACATTTCCAGATAAGATAGTTATTTTTCCTGTATCTAAGTCAATTTTCTTTAAAAATCGTCCTTCATCAATTTGCTCTTGCAGAAATATAGCTCCTTTTTCATTACCTTTTATAAAAAGTGCATCTCCATAATCAAACTCATATACTAATTTTTCAGAATTATTATTTATGTCATATGTAAAAATTCCATTTTCATTTTCATCTGGATTTATTCCATAATACACAAGTGTATCCTCTTTAACCCAGTCTATTAATGTACCAGATATTAAAACTTTACTATTAAATTTTACTTCAGTACCATCTTCTAAATTAATAATTATTACATTATAACCATCATCATTTCTATCAAGAAGAAGGTATTTTCCATTAGGAGATATAAGAAATTTTTCATCACTTTCTTTTGCATTATCTAGTGTTACTTTTTTACCATTAAAATATGCAAAAAACTTGTTTTCTTCCCTTCCTACATAATTTCCAGTACTTTTATTGTATGACCAAATTTCATCTTGTGTATCTATTTTTTTATATTCATCATTATCTAAATTGTAATTAACATATACACCCTTATCATTTGAAAGTACTGCACCACTACTTAATTGAATTTTAGGTGCATTTGTTTCTGTAACATTGCCACCCTTATTAGCTGATGAATTATTGCAGGCAGTAAGCAATGCACAAACACATAATATAGAACTTACTTTAAATATATATTTCAATCTGTTTTTCATCCTTATCCTCATTCTCTTTTATAAAAATAAACTTAGTCTATTACTTATAATACTATCTAAAAATAAGTATTACAATAACTATTTTACTACTTAAGGTAATATTAAGATTTATATTTTATTCCTTATGATATAATATGAATGTTAGCAATAATATTAATTAGCAATAATATTAAAAAGAAAGGATGAATTTTTATGGCACTTGACGGTATATTTTTAAAAAGCCTTTTAGATGATATTACGCCTATACTTATAGGTTCAAAAATAGATAAAATAAATCAGCCTGAAAAAGATGAAATAAACATAATAATTAGACAAAACAGAAAAAATTTAAGACTTCTTATTTCTGCATCTTCTAGTTATCCTAGAATGCACTTTACAGAAATAGTTAAAGAAAACCCCATAAAAGCCCCTATGTTTCTTATGGTTCTTAGAAAATACTTAGTAGGTGGAAAATTTAAATCTATATCACAAATTGATGGTGACAGAATAGTAGTAATGGAAATAGAAGCCACTGATGAAATGGGTTTTAATAGTTTATATTCATTAATAGTTGAAATTATGGGAAGACATTCTAATATAACACTTGTAAGAAATAGAGATAATAAGGTAATGGAATCTATAAAACACATAACTCCAGATATAAATAGCTATAGAGTTCTATTTCCAGGAGTAACTTATGTATATCCTCCAAAATCTACAAAATTAAATCCTTTTAATTTAAATTTTGATAATTTTTTAAAATTTATATCTGAAAATAAAATATCCTATGATGAAAATTTTTATTTAAAAGTTTTAACTGGTGTTTCAAAACCTTTATCAAGGGAATTATATCATAGGTATAATAAATCTTCTTGTATTTCTTTAAAAGATACTAATGAAATAAAAAATATATATGATTTTATTGTTGACTTTATAGAATATACAAACAATAATAAATATTTCTGCATTTATAAAAATGATCAAGGATTATATAAGGATTTCTTTTCTATAAATTTATTATCCTTAAATAGTAATAGTACTGTCTCTGAAGATAAAAACACTTTTATAGAACATTTTGATTGTCCATCTAAAATGCTTGACAATTTTTTTAGCACAAAGGATAAGCAAGAAAGATTATTAAATAGATCTCAAGATCTTCAAAAGCTTATACATACAAATATTGAACGATGTATAAAAAAATCAAAAATTTTAAATTCAGATTTAAAAGAAAGTGCAAAAAAAGAAAAATTTAAAATTAAAGGTGATCTTTTAACTTCTTATGTATATATGATAAAAGAAGGAATGAGTTCAATTGATTTGGTAAATTTTTATAGTGAGCATGGAGAAACTGTAACAATTGCCTTAGATCCATACAAATCTCCTTCTGAAAATATACAAAAATACTATAAAAGATATTCAAAATTAAAGAAAACAGAAGAATGGTCAAAAGCTCAATTAGAAAAAAATGAAGAGGAACTTAATTATTTAAATTCTGTTATGACAAATATTTTAAATTCAGAGTCATATGAAGATATTGAACAAATAAAAAATGAACTTAAGGAAACTGGATATATAAAATTCAGAAAAAATTCTAAAGGAAATAAAAAAAATAAAGAAAGCAAACCTCACCATTTTGTTACTGAATCAGGCATTGACATTTATGTTGGTAAAAATAATCTTCAAAATGACTATTTAAGTTTAAAATTTGCAGGTAGAAATGATATGTGGTTTCATGCTAAAGAAATACCTGGTTCCCATGTAATTTTAAAGTGCCAGGATATTTCAGATGATCTTCTTTCTGAAGCAGCAATTATAGCAGCATATTACAGTAAGGGAAAAGAAAGTTCTAAAATTCCTGTAGATTATACATTAGCTAAAAACTTAAAAAAGCCAAATGGTGCCAAACCTGGCATGGTAATATATCATACTAATAATACTATTTATGTTAATCCTAAGGATTATGAAAAATTAAAAATAAAAAAATTATCATAAAAAAAGTGGCATTTGCCACTTTTTTAACTGTTTCTAATCATTTCTTGAATTACTGTATCCCCATGACCTTTAATTATATTATTGTCAAAATATTGATAATAGAAACATTTTAATTTACCATTATATAATTTTCTGTTTTTTGTAGCCTTAGTGCCAAAGGCTCTTTCAAAGCCTTCAAAGGATGTTAAAACATTGTAATCCCATAAGGGATAATTTCTTTTATGCTTTCCTAATATTGCATTTAATCTTTCTGCTGTTTCTTTTTCCCCAAGTCTTTCACCATAAGGAGGATTTGTTATTATAAACCCGTATTTTTTGCTTGAAGAAAAATCTTTTACATCACGCTTTTGAAAATCTATATAATCATAAACTCCAGCTTTAAAAGCATTATTTTCTGCTGTTCTTAAAACCCATGTATCAATATCATATCCTATAAGCTTTATGTCCTTTTTCTTTTCTGCTCTTTTAGCACCTTCCCTTACTTGGTTAAACACATAATCAGGCATAGTTGGCCATGTTTCGCATACAAATTTACGATTTACACCTGGGGCAATATTGTTCATTATCATTGCAGCTTCAATTAATATTGTACCTGAACCACAAAATGGATCTATAAGTTCATAGTTTTTCTGCCATCTTGACATAAGAACCATAGCAGCTGCAAGAGTTTCTTTTAATGGTGCTGCTCCTGAATTTTCTCTATAACCTCTTTTATGAAGTCCCTCCCCTGATGTATCTATTGTAAGTGTGACCTTGTCTTTAAGTATAGCCACTTCTATTTTATATACAGGTCCATCTTCTGAGAATTTTTGTATATTATAGCTTTCGCTCATACTTGTAACTATAGCTTTTTTTACTATTGACTGACAATCTGGTACACTATGAAGTGTTGATTTTATTGACTTTCCTGTAACATGCATAACACCATTTATAGGTATTATTTTACTCCAGTTAACTTTCTTAGTACCTTGGAATAATTCTTCAAAGGTTCTTGCTTCAAATTCGGCCATTTTTATAAGTATTCTATCAGCAGTTCTTAAATGAATATTACATATAGCAATATCCATTTCGTCTCCTTCAAATTGTACCTTACTTGTTTCTGTTTTTATATTTTCATAACCTAAGGTTCTTAATTCCTTTGCAGTAATTCCCTCAAGACCAAAGGTAGTAGTTGCAATTAATTTATAATCCACTTTCTTCTCCTTTACAAACTCAATGAACTTAATGTTCATTAAATTTTTAATATAATTTAGTAACTTTAATCTTCATAAATGTTTACAGCTTCTTCATTATCTACATCTTTTATGAAAACTTCAATTTTTTCACTCTTAGATGTAGGAATGTTTTTGCCTACATAATCTGCCCTTATTGGTAGCTCCTTATGTCCTCTATCTATAAGTACAGCAAGCTGAATTGCTTTAGGTCTACCTACATCAATTATTGCATCAATAGCAGCTCTTACAGTTCTACATGTATAAAGTACATCATCTACAATTATTACTTTTTTATCATGAACATCTACACCTATATTTAAATTATTTACCTTTGCAAGTTCCTCTCTATCTGTTATATCATCTCTATAGCATGATATATCAACATTACCAACTGGAACATTTATACCTTCTATTTTAAATATTTCCTTTGCAATTCTATTTGCAAGAGGTACCCCTCTTCTTTCAACACCTACTAAAACTACATTCTCTACTCCCTTATTTCTTTCAATTATTTCATGTGATATTCTAACAAGGCTTCTCTTTATAGCCTTTTCATCAAGCAAATTAGCTTTTAATTTCATAAAAATATCCTACCCTTCACTTCTAATTTTATTTAAAAGATTTTTAAATTCTTCTGGAAGCTCCTTTGAAAATTCCATATATTTTTTTGTTCTAGGATGAATAAAACCAAGTGTTCTTGCATGAAGCATTTGACCTTGAACTTTGTATTTTTGCTTTTTAAATCCATATACTGTATCGCCTACAAGAGGGTGACCAATAGATGCCATATGTACCCTTATTTGATGTGTTCTACCTGTTTCCAAAACACATTTTATAAGGGTAGAACTTTTATAAACTTCTAATACCTTATAATGTGTAACAGCTCTCTTTCCATCAGGTACTATACCCATTTTCAATCTATCTTTTTTGTTTCTTCCAATAGGTTTATCTATAATTCCCTCTTCATCTTTTATTCTTCCTTCAACAAGAGCATAATACTCTCTTGTCATAGAATGATCTTTAAGTTGTTTAGATAAAAAATTATGTGATTCATCATTTTTTGCCACAACTAATATACCTGTAGTATCCTTATCAATTCTATGAACTATTCCAGGTCTTATAATACCATTAATGGAAGATAAATCAGTGCAATGATATAAAAGTGCATTTACTAAAGTATTTTCATAATTTCCTGGTGCCGGATGAACTACCATACCTTTAGGTTTATTAATTACAACCACATCGCTATCTTCATATAATATATCAATTGGTATGTTTTGAGGAATAATATTTAATTCCTTTGGCTTATGAATATTTAATGTAATAATATCATTTTCTTTTACTTTATAATTACTTTTTATATTTTTCCCATTTACAAGTACTTCTTCATTTTCAATAAGACCTTGTATATAAGAACGTGATTTATCTTGCATTTCATGACAAATAAATTTGTCAATTCTTTCTCCACTATTTTCTTTAACAACATTAAACACTAATTCTTCCATATACACACCTGCCTTACATACTTATTTTATTATAACAGTTCTTTTATAAAATTAAAATTAGTAAATAAAAAAAAGCTACAAAATGTAGCTTTTTAAGTTATTCATTCTAATGCAATATTTATTTATCATCATCATCACTTGCAAAAAAACTCTTTATTTCATCAATTTCATCTTTTTGATCTTTTACATCATGTTTTCCAATAGAATTTATTCCAAAGTCAATAGTATCATCTAAATTAACTTCTTTTTCTTTTATTGTTTCTTCTTTTTCTTCTTCCTCTTGTTCTTTTACAACTTCA
This sequence comes from Clostridium sp. HCP1S3_C6, assembly GCF_052066735.1. NCBI lineage: Bacteria > Bacillati > Bacillota > Clostridia > Eubacteriales > Clostridiaceae > Clostridium > Clostridium sp. HCP1S3_C6. The sequence goes on along the minus strand of NZ_JBQHRN010000011.1, from coordinate 55,486 downwards.
GCTTTTTCAAGTTCTATTCTTACTTCATTATTTATATCTTCTTCTTTTTGAATTTCTTCATTCTTAATTTGTTCTTCTGAAGATAGAACATTATAATTTTTAAGTACATCTTTTTCTAAGTCATCAAAAGTTTGAAGTTGAGTATTCATGAAATTTCTAAATTTTGCTCTAAATTTTATAAACTCTTGTTTCATTTTTTCATATTCATCATTTAATTCAAGAACATCATTATGAGCTTTATCTAATATTCTTTGAGCAGTTTCATTTGCATTTTTAATTACCATATCTGCTTCTTTTTCAGCAGAAATCTTTGCTTGATCTGCTGCATTTTGTGCAAGCAAAAGTGTATTTTGAATTGTGCTCTCTATTTTCTTATAATGTTCTATTTGCTCATTTGCTAATGTTACTTTTTCTTTTAATTTTGAATTGTCTTTATAAAGTTGTTCATAATTTTCTATAACTTCATCTAAAAATTCATCAACTTCTTCTGGATTGTATCCTCTAAGTCCTCTCTTGAACTCCTTATTATTTATGTCCATTGGAGTAAGCTTCATTACTTTCACCTCTATGTGTATTTTTTTATTATCACTTTATATTTACCACTTTTACTGTTACCTACAATATCACCTAAAATAAATTTACCTGTGCCTCTTATTGTTATTCTCTGATTTTTCTTAACTTCTTTTGATTTATCACATACTTTTGAATAATCTAATAAAACTAAACCCTTATCTATTATCTCACTTGCCTTTGCTCTAGATATCTTTGATATTTTTGATACAATTGCATCTAACCTAAGTTTAGGAACAAGAATAACTTCTTCTAAAAATTCTACTTTAGGCAAACTAGATATATCATCTACAATTTCAACTTTGCAAGGACAATTTGCCACCATTTCAAGATTATTAATAATATAATCTCTAATTTCAATGGAAACAGCAACATAACATTTATCATTATCTACTATTAAATCTCCAATTTTATTTCTTTTTATTCCAAGAGACAAAATTGATCCAAGATAATCTCTATGGTTTACTTTCCTAAATTTAGATTTATTTGATATTTTAATGCAACTTATTTCTGATTCCTCATTATATTTATTATTAAATGAAATCATTCTTCTTTCTGCATCATCAAATAATCCAAAAGTTTGTACTAAAAATTCCTTTGAACTCATATTACTTTGAAAATAACTCCACACATTAGGTGGATAAAAATCATTTCCAAATACAGGAATATCCTTTTCATAAGCTAATTTATATTTTTCATAAAGGTTAACTGCAAAAGGCTTGTCATCCTTTAAAAAATGACTTAACACTTCATCTTTACTAATCATATAACAAATTATTTTGACCAGCTAAATAATGCCTTTGATCCTAATTCACTTTTAAATTCATTAGATACTTCAACATTTGAAGGTGTTAATAAATAAACATCCTTTTCAATTTTTTGAAGTTCACCTGTTAAAGCATAACATGCTCCACTTACAAAATCTAATAATCTTTGAGCTATTTTATTTTCAAGTCCAGAAGTGTTTATTACAACAATTCTTCTATTTTTTAAAGCATCACAAATTTCAGTTGCTTCTTCATATGCAAGAGGTTTAGTTACTGTAACCTTTGCAGATGCAGTAGTATGAATATTTACCACTTTATTATTTTTTTCTATTTTTTTATTTTGAATCATTGGTTCTAAATCTTCATGTGAATTATTTTCACTTGTTTCTTCATCGAAATCATCTTCGAAATCATCCTCAAAATCATCATCATAATCTCCAAATCCAAATAGTGTTTTCACCTTTGTTAATACATTACTCATTACATTTCCTCCTAAAATCTAAATTTTATAATCTCTAGCGCCAAAAATACCAGATCCAATTCTAATTAAATTAGATCCTTCTTCTATAGCTTCTTTATAATCGTGAGTCATACCCATGGATAGCACTTCCATATTTATATTTTTATAGCTTTTTTCTTTAAGCTTAATAAAAATCTCATGTGTCTTTTTAAAGTATTCCCTGTTTGCATCAGAGTCACCTTTTGGTATTATTACCATAATTCCCTTTACCTTAACAAAATTACATTTTTCAATTTCATCAATTGCTTCTTGCAATTCTTCTACTTCAAAACCACTTTTACTTTCTTCTCTTCCTATATTTATTTGTATAAGTACATTGGCTGTTAAGTTCTTTTTACCATATTGCTTTTCTATTTCATTTAAAAGTTTAACACTTGATAATGAGTGTATTAAATAAACTTTTCCAACAATGTATTTTACTTTGTTAGTTTGCAATTTTCCAATTAGATGCCATCTTACATCATCATGGAAATTTTCTATTTTTTCCATTAACTCCTGTACTTTATTTTCACCAAAATCTCTTATTCCTGTTTGGTAAGCTTGCTCTAAATCTTCTAAAGGTTTAGTTTTTGAAACAGCAAGTAATTTAACGTCTTTTGGTATTTCTTTTTCAATTTTTTTTATGTTTTCAGCTATGCTCACTTTACCTCTCCTCCAAAAAATATATACCTTATCTATTTATGTATTCTTCATTAATTGCAATTTTCCTCTTTTTGTGTATTACTTATTTTATATATTCTGATGCAAAAGATATTTCTCTTATATCTGCTACTGGCATTGCTATTTCACCAATACTTTCAAGATTAATATTTAATCCTCTTGCCTTTAATTTTTTTAAATAGCCACCTTCTTTATTTAAATTAGTTTTTAAACTTTCAGGATCTCCAATAGCAAAAATGCTAAAGGGTGCTTTTTCTACTGATCCATCATCAAATAGTAAAAATGATCCATTACATTGTACAGCACTATGAAGAGTAATTCTATGATTATTTACAGTAATTGCTTGTGCTCCTGCAAGCTTAACACTATTTAACAAATTTCTCATATCTTTATCATGCAAAATTTTATTTGTTTTTTCAAAATCAGTATCATTTTCATTAATAATTCCGTCATTTATTGTTATTTTAATTCCAGTGCCTTTAACCTCATTATTACCACTAAGCATTCCATAATATTCAATTTGATCTTTCATATCTTTTATTATTTTTTCACTTTTGTTGTCAGTAGTTGAATAACTTAAAATTTTATTATTTAACTCCTTATTATCCTTTTCAAGAGCATTAATTTCTCTTGTAAGTTTATTTCTTTCTTCTAAAACGTTTTTGTATTCTCTTGTATTTAAATCCATAAATTTACTTATACCGTTAAACTTAAAATTAGTTGATATAAGAAGTCCAATTATAATAGCACTTAAATAAAGCATTATCTTACTACTACCTATTTTTTTAACTTGCATTTTCTTCATCTAATTTACCTTTATAATCTTTATAAGTTTTTCTTGATTTCATTTTTTCTAAAATATTACGCCTTATTATAGCAAAATTATCAAAAATTCTTCCACCAAATACAATTACAGCTGCTATATACATTGGAATTCCTATCTTATCACCTAAATATGCCATACCTGCTGCAAGTAATGCATTTCCAAAAAATCCCGAAATAAATATATCGGCCTTAAAGCTATGAGAAAGATTAGCCCTAATTGCACCAAACACAGAATCAAGGCAAGCAAGTATTGCAACTGACATATAAGGAGATAAAGCATCTGGTATATTAAAATCAAAAACTATTCCTAAAAGTATTCCTACTATTAACCCTAATACTACTACCATTTTACTCTCCTTTCTCACTTTCAACACTTAAAAAATCATTAGTTATTTTATCCGTAGTTTTTTCAATTTCTATAGAATCAGCAGTTTCAATTGATGCATTATAATTATTTCCAATCAAATTTTCAAGAAATCCTTGAAATTCCATTTCTGTTTTTAGTTTTGTACTATCTCCTATAACTTTAATTATAATTGCCTCATCTGGGTTTATTCTATCAGTATTTCCTACCCTAATAAAGCTTCCTGAAGTTCTTATTCCAGTTTGAGCTGTTATCCTAATGTCATTAATTGAAATAGCCTCCGCCCCTGCAAATTTTAAATTATTTACAATATATGAAAGAGTCATTTCACCAATCTTACTTAAATTATTATCATATGTTGCATTTTTTTTTTGAATTGTAATAACAATTCCACTTCCAGATACCTCTTCAGTTCCTAAAATAGCTTTATCTAAAACAATCTGTTTCTTAGCTTCATCATCTGCAACTGTTCCTGATGAATTTGTTTCATAAGATTTAATTTGATCTGTTAATGATTTATTGTTTTCTTTTAATTTTTCATTTTCTATCTGAAGTTCATTTAATTTTTCAATAGCCTCATCTCCAGATAAATTTTTATCATCAGATTTATATGTATTTATAATATATTTTATCTGATACGATAATAAAAAACCCAATATAACACAAATTATTCCAATAGTAACCTGTGACAAGATTTTTTTCATTTTTACCTCCACTATTTAAAATCAGGCGTACCTTCAAAACTTACATTTATATATTCAGTTACTAAACCTGTTTTGTATATATTTATGGCATCACTCATTTTTTTTCTAACATTATCATCATTTCCAATTAAAATATAAATACCACCCATATAAATCTTTATTGATGACATATCAGAAATATCTATTCCTGTAATTGAAAAACCTTCTTTATTTTCTTTTATAACTTGCTGTTCTTTATATAATTCTGTCAAAAGCCCTTTTATTCTTGTATCGTCTATTGCTAAATCCCCAAGATTTTTGCCATTTATATCTATACCTATTAATTGGATTAAATTTTTATTTTTTATCTCTTCAGTTTTTTCAAGAATAATACAATCATTACTTACAATATTATTATCGTCCCCATCATAAATATAATAAAGTCCTGTAGCCTCAAAAATTTCCAATTCTAGTGTACTTGGAAATTTCTTATGCACAATTACATTTTTTATGTATGGATTTCTTTGTAATTTTCTCTTTATATCATTGGCACTTAAAAAGAACAAATTATCTCCCTTAAAATTTTCTGAAGCTTCGCTCATATATTCATTAGAAACTACTATGTCACCTGTAACTTTAACATTTCTAATTTCAAAAACATTTGTTTTATATATAATGCCCACCATAATTGCTATTAATACACAAATAATAAAAATACTTTTTTTTATCTTTTTCTTTCGTCTAGCCTTCTTTATATAAATATTATCTGTTTTTCCCATATCTCATCCCTATCTTATTTTTTTATATCTATATAATAATAACACTATATTTTCTTTTTTTCATTATAATTTTTCATTTTTTTATGTGACCTCAAATGTTTGCTTCATTTCACTTTCTGTTCTTTATTACTTACAACTTCCGTTAATTAATAATTAAGGATTAAGAATTAATAATTGAGGATATTTTTACTCCTACGTCGTAAAAATCTTAATATTATATTGTATGAGTGGACAATCAACATTTTTAATGTGGTATCAAATGTTTGCTTCATTTAACTTTCTGTTCTTTATCACTTACAACTTCCGTTAATTAATAATTAAGGATTAAGAATTAAGAATTGAGGAGATTTTTGCTCCTTACCTCGCAAAAATTTTAATTATATTGTATGGGTGGACAAGCTCCATATTTCAAGGCTTACACCAAAACTTATGCAAGAATACAATTATGCTAATGCTTTAGGCCTAAATACAATAATTCTTAATTATCTCCTATGGAGATTGGCTTTAAGCAAAGCGCAAAAGCCACTTAATTATTAATTCTTAATTTCACAGTTAAATTTTTAGCCTAATTAAAATTTCAAGGCTTACACCAAAACTTATACAAGAATACAATTATGCTAATGCTTTAGGCCTAAATACAATAATTCTTAATTATCTTCTTGGGAGATTGGCTTTAAGCGTAGTGTAAAAGCCACTTAATTATTAATTCTTAATTTCATAGCTACATTTACCACCTAATTAAAATTTCACCGCCTACACCAAATCTATACAAAATTTAATTATTAATTTTTAAAAAAGACTTTGACAAAATTGCCAAAGCCTTAATTTTTTACTTTTAATTTATTTTTCTGCCTTGATACATTAAGAAGTATTCCCATAGCTGCCATGGTTATTGCAAGTGACGTACCACCATAACTTATAAAAGGAAGCGGAACTCCTGTTACTGGCATAGATCCTGTTACAACTGCAATATTTATTGCACATTGTATAGCTATAACAGATGTAATTCCTACAGCTATTAATGTACCATAAGTATCTTTAGCTTCCATAGCTACTGTAATTCCTCTCCAAATTAAAACAAGGAATACTGTAATTATTAGTAAACAACCAATAAGACCTAATTCTTCACCAATTATAGAAAATATAAAATCGTTGTGAGGTTCTGGCATGTAAAGAGTTTTTTGCCTTGACTGACCAAGACCAAGTCCTGTTAAGCCACCTGCACCTAGTGCATAAAATGATTGAATAAGCTGATATCCATCTGTAGAAGCATATTGCCATGGATCAGTAAAACTCATTAATCTTTTTAATCTGTAAGGTTCAAAAATTGCAAAGCATGCAGCTAATGCTACAAGAACTGGTGCAACATATCCAAAAAGATGTTTTATTCTGCCTCCTGCACAAAATATCATTATAAATGTAACTGCCATAATAATTATTGCAACACTTAAATTACTTTGCATAAGCACAAGACCTGAATATACAAGACCAACACCTATATATGGCATAACTCCAGTCCAAAATTTCTTAACCCCATTTGCTTTTGCTTCAAGACTCATAGCTAAAAATAGCACTACTACATATTTTGCAAGCTCTGATGGTTGGAAACTAAGTGCTCCAAACTTAATCCATCTTCTAGCACCCTTAACAGGGTCAAATGCAAAAACTGCAAGCTGAATTGGTGCTGCAATAAGTATTGCAGGCACTGTGAATTTTTTAAGTTTATGATAATCAAAACCCATAAAGAAAAACATTGCAATAAGTCCAAGAATACTTGCAAATATTTGCTTTTTTAAGAATTCTGTTGTATCACCAGAATTAGTATTATATTTAGCATAAAAAGAACTAGCTGAATAAACCATAACTATTCCTACTGCAAGTAAAATCATAATAGAATAAAATAAAATATAATCTATATTTTGCATTCTGCTTTTCTTTTTCTCCTTGCTTTTAAATGCCACCATGTAACCTCCTTTCTATAAATTCTAATTACATAATTAAATAAGGAAAAATCCTATAATACAAAGTATCATTGTAATTATTGAAAAAACTGCAACAACTTTTGTTTCTTTCCAACCACATTTTTCAAAATGGTGATGAATTGGAGCCATTTTAAATAACCTTTTACCACCTGTAGCTTTAAAATAAGTAACTTGCAAAATTACAGAAACAACTTCTATAACATATATACCACCTACTATTATTACCAATAATGGTGATTTTAATACAAGCATAATTGAAGCAATTGCTCCTCCTAGTGCAAGAGATCCTGTATCACCCATAAATACCTTTGCAGGATATGCATTAAATTTTAGGAAACCAAACAATGCTCCTACTAGCCCTGAACAAAATACAGCTACTTCTACATGTCCTAATCTATATGATACTAGAGCAAAAAATGTTAACACAAGAATAGTTACAGATGTAGCAAGTCCATCTAAACCATCAGTTAAATTAACTCCATTAGTAACAGCTGCAAAATAAAACATTACAAATGGTATATAAAATATTCCAAGATTTAATGACCAATCTACAAAGGGAACATCAATATATGTTCCTAAATACCTATAGCCATAATATGCAAATGCTCCTGAAAATATTAGTTGAAGAATAAGTTTTTGACCTGACTTTAATCCTTCATTTTCTTTATGGATTATTTTTAAAATATCATCTAAAAATCCAATTACTCCATATGCAAGTGTTCCATAAAGTACTATCATAGCTTCACTTGTTAATTTATATCTCATAATTATCATAACAAGTACTATTGATATTAAAAATATTAAACCTCCTATTGTAGGTGTTCCTGCCTTTTTTAAATGACTTTGTGGCCCTTCCTTTCTAATATTTTGACCAAACTTCAGCTTGTGAAGTGTTGGAATTATAATTGGTCCAAGTAATAATGCGAAAATTCCTCCAAGTACTAATGATACAAGCATCAGCACAATTGGATCTTTTAAAATTTCCCCCATTATATTTCACCTTCCTTTTGTTACATTTTTTCTAAAGCTTTTACTATATCTTCATATTTTATACTTCTAGATGCTTTTACAAGTATAGTATCGCCAGAATTTACTATGTTTTTTAAATCATTTATTATATCTTCTTTTGTATTATATATTCTAATATTGTCTTTTTCAAATCCATCTTTATATTGATCCTTATAAATTCCTGTAACAATTAAAAGGTCTACTTTTTCTTTTGCCATTTTTCCAACTGCCTTATGTGCATTTTCAGACTCTTCTCCAAGTTCATTCATAGTCCCAAGTATAGCAACTTTTCTTTTTCCCTCTGCTGATGATAAAACATTTAATGCAGCTTCCATAGAATCAGGACTTGCATTATAGCAGTCATTTATAATTGTAAAATTATCTTTTTTAATAAATTGAAGTCTCATAGATGTTGCTTCCATATTAGAAAGTCCATTTATCATTTCCTCAAAAGTCACTCCAAGTTCTATTGATGCCTGTATAGCAAGCATTGCATTAAGCACATTATGAGCTCCTACCATTGGTAAATTAAATGTATATTTTTTATTATCATATACAATATCAAAGGTAGTCTTATCTTGAAATAATTGAACATTTTCAGCTTTAATATCTAGCTTTTCTGATAAACTAGTTTTCCTTACCTTATAAGTAGTACTAGTAACATTTCTTAAAAATTTATCTTCACCATTTACAATAAGTATATTATCTTTTGTAAAGAAATCAGTAATTTCCATTTTAGCCTTTAATATATTTTCTTGTGTCTTTAGATTTTCTATATGAGAAAGTCCAATATTTGTAATTATAGCCACATTAGGTCTTGCAGTATTAGCTAATGTATGAATTTCATTAAAATGACTCATTCCAAGTTCTAAAACAGCTACATCATAAGTCTTATCAAGTTCTAATATCATAAGTGGAAGACCTATATGATTATTAAAATTTCCTTTTGTTTTAAACACTTTGTATTTTCCACTTAAAAAAGCTGCTGTCAAATCTTTTGTTGATGTTTTTCCTGTAGATCCTGTTATTCCAACTACCTTTATATTTAATTTTTCCCTATAATATTTTGCAAGTGATAAAAGACTATCATAACTGTTTTTTACTTTTATTACAGTACCAAGTGCCTCACATTCACTTAAATTTTCAATATTTTCATCAACAACAACAATTGATGCTCCTTTTAAAAGAGCATCCTTTGCATATAAGTTTCCATTAAATTTTTCACCTTTTAAAGCTAAAAACACATTATTTTTTTCTATTTCCCTAGTATCTGTACAAATATTATTAAAATTAGTATTACTACCTTTTATTAAAACTTCTCCACCTAAACCAAGTACTAGTTCATCAAAATTTAAATCCAATTCTTTCACCTCAAACTATTTTAACTTTCTAGATAATATTTCATCTACTACTTCTCTTTCATCAAAATGAATTTTACCAGTATTAAGTATTTGATAATCTTCATGTCCTTTTCCAGCAATAACAAGAACATCTCCTGCCTTTGCAATATCTATGGCTCTTTCAATGGCTTCTTTTCTATTTTCTATTACTTCATAATTTTCTGTATCTATTCCTTTTACAATGTCTTGAATTATTGCAGTTGGATTTTCAGTTCTTGGATTATCTGAAGTAATTATTGCAATGTCACTTAAATGACATCCAATTTTGCCCATTTGAGGTCTTTTAACTTTATCCCTGTCACCACCACATCCAAATACAGAAATAAGTCTATTTTTAGTAAATCCTCTTGCTGTTTCTAATATATTTTCAAGTCCATCAGGAGTATGAGCATAATCAAGTATTATTGTATAAGGAAGATTATATTTAACACCAGTCTTTTCACATCTTCCAAGAACAACAACTTCTGCTATGCCTTTTTTTATTGCTTCCATAGGAATATTTAAAGAATCCATACATGCTATTGCACCTAATGAATTGTATATATTAAATTCTCCAGGAAGTCCTACTTTTATTTTTTCTTCCTTATCATTATATTTAAGAAGGTAATCAATATGAGTACTTTCACATATTTCATTTGAAGCTTTATAATTGCTAGCAGCTTTTATTGAATAAGTAATAAGCTTTGATAATCCATCTTTTTTAATATCTTCTATAGCACGAATTCCATAAGAATCATCAGCATTTATTATACTTATTTTACTTCTTTTAAATAATTCATATTTAGCCTTATAATAATTTTCAAAGGTTTTATGAAAATCTAAATGATCTCTTGTTAAATTTGTAAATATTCCCGCTTCAAACTCTATTCCATAAACTCTATCAAGAGCAAGTGAATGAGATGATACTTCCATAACACAATATTTGCAGCCTTTTTCAACCATTTCATAAAAAAGTTCTTGAAGCTCTAATGATTCTGGTGTAGTTCTTTCTGTATGAAGCTTTTCACTTCCAATAAAATTAGCTATTGTGCCTATAAGTCCTGCCTTTATTCCTGCTTCTTCTAATATTGTCTTAATCATAAAAGCTGTAGTTGTTTTTCCATTAGTTCCAGTAACGCCTATCATTTTCATTTTTTTGCTAGGATTATCATAAAAATTAGCACCCATTTTTGCTAATGCTTTTCTTGTATCAGCTACTTTAATTATTGTAATATTTTCATCACTTTTTATAGGTTCTTCACATACAATAACCTTTGCACCTTTTTCTATAGCAGATGATACAAATTTGTGACCATCTGATTGAAATCCCTTAATACATACAAAAACATCATTTGCCTTTACTTTTCTACTGTCGTAATTTATTTCATTAATGTTAACTTCATCATTTCCTTTTAGAACATCATATTGTATTTCATTTAGTATTTTTTTAAGTTCCATATATTCACCTCATTTTAATTATAAGTCTTATTACTTAAATTAATCTTCATAATTTGACCTTAAACTTAGTGTAACAGTAGTTTGCTTTTTAATCAACTCTCCAGGTGTAATACTTTGATTTACTACCTCGCCTCCACTATCACCATTTACATTTACTAATATTCCAATAGCTGCAAGTTGCTCTTTTGCTTTATCTAATGAATATCCAGTTACATCAGGCATAACAACATTAGTATCTTCTATACCACTTGTATTAAGTGTTATTGTAGATCCTTCTTTTACAGCATAACCTGGATATGGTTTTACAGACTTAACCTTATCTCCATCACTAGATACTTCTACTGTTAATTTTAAATCTTCTAAAGCTTTTTTAGCTTCTGAAACCTTCATTCCTCTAACTTCTGGTATAATAACTTCTTTTTCTATACTGTCAGCTTCAAATTTACTATCCATATAATTAAATATATCAGTAAATAAAGTATGAGCATATGGTGCAGCAACAGAACCTGCATAATATTCACCATTACTTGGTTCATCTACAGTTATCATAACTGTAACCTTAGGATTATCAACTGGAGCCATACCTACAAAAGTTGATATATATTTACCATCTCCATAAACCCCATTAACAACCTTTTGAGCTGTACCAGTTTTACCAGCTATGTGATATCCTTCCACATAAGCTTTTGTACCTGAACCAGAAGTTATAACTTTTTCAAGATATGTTCTAAGGGTAGCACATTTTTCTTCACTTGCAACTGTTCTTTTTGTAGGTTCAAAAGTTTTATCTACAATTGTTGCATTATTTTCATCTGTATGAGTTGCTTCCTTCATTACATGAGGCTGAATCCATGTACCACCATTAGCTACTGCATTAAAGGCAGTTAAATATTGAACTGAATTTACTGTATTTGTTTGTCCAAATGCTATAGTTGCAAGATCTACTACAGAAATGTTTTCAGGTTTTTTTACAATACCAGCTGCTTCACCTGGAAGATCCACATTTGTAAGTTCGCCAAATCCAAATTTCTTTATATATTCATAAAGTGTTTCCTTGCCGATTTTTTCTCCAAGATTCATAAATGCTACGTTGCAAGAATTTTGGAATATTTCATTAAATGCTTGAGTTCCATGACCTTGAGTTCTCCAACATCTAATAGTAGTTCCTGCTACGTTAAGACTTCCATTACATGTAAAAGCATCACTATCAGATACAACATTTTCCTCCATTGCAGTTATTCCAGTAATAACCTTAAATATTGATCCAGGTTCAAATGTATCATTTACAAGTCTATTTCTCCACATTTTTTGAAGTTTATCAGAATATGAATCTCCTTCAAAATTATCCACACCATCATATGGAGTATTAGGATTAAAATCTGGTTTATTAACCATTGCAAGTATTTCACCAGTGTTTGGATCCATAACAAGAACTGAAACAGCCTTAGCTTTATTATCTGTATATGACTGCTGAGCTACCTTTTCAGCAAAATGCTGTATATTTTGGTCAATTGTTAATGTAAGATCACTACCATCTACTGGCTTAGTATATTCAGAAATAGTATATGGATAATCTTGTCCCTTACTATCTATTTCTGATATTTTTCTTCCAGGTACCCCTGATAGTAAATCATTATACTCAAGCTCTACTCCTGTAAGTCCTTGACCGTCACTATTTGTACTTCCAAGTACATGAGCTAAGAAATTATTTTCAGGATAATATCTTTTTGTATCAGCAGATACCATTACACCATTTATATTAAGTGCCTTAACTTTTTCAGCTATATCCTTTTCAACTCTTCTTATTAAAATAGCACTTCCTGCAGGCTGACCACTATTTAATTTTGTATTTAATTTTTCAAGTACCTCTGATTCTTCCATTCCTGTAGCTTCTGCAAGATCCTTAGCTACCTCTTCATTTGTTGTATAAAGCTTTTTCTTAGAATTTTCAGATTGCTCTTTATCTTCATTAGCAGATAAGTAGCTTCTAATTGAATTCAAGTCAAGATCTACTCTATATACATCTGCTGATACTGCTAATGCAGAACCATTTCTATCTAATATTTTTCCACGCCTAGCATCAATTTTAACTTCACTTGTCCATTGTTCATTAGCAAGAGCAGAATATTCACTATGTTTACCTATCATAATCCAAGACAATCTTATAATTAAAACAAAAAATACAAGTAATATACAGATAAAACTTATAAAAAGTCTATTGTTTATTTGTGCCCTATCTCTCACTATCCTTTTTTTCAATTTAACTTCTCCTCCATAATTAATATAAAAATAAATGCAGAATACAGATCTATGCTGCATTCTGCACTAAAAACCTGCAAGTTTTAATGCTTTGTTTTTTTATTTTTCTAATGCTAATTTTATTTTTTGATAAATGCTAAGATTTTCTTCCTTAGCCGCATTATCTTCATCATCTAATTGTTGAAAATAATTTTTTGACAAATCAACAGTAATAATATTTTCCTTCGTTGTAGAAACCATTCCTAATCTATTTTGAGCATTTATTTCAATATCATCTAAAGAGCCAGTTTGTAAAAGTTTAACTGTCAAATCCTCATTATCAGCTTTTACAGTTTCAATTTGCTTATTAATTGCAGTTAGTTGACTTTGCATATTAAATACTCTACTATCTATTGCCAAAGTTATTATTCCTGCTATAAAAGCTACACTTATAACTTCAAAAGCAATTTTTCTTTTTAATTTTGACTGAGCTCTTTTTCTTTTTTCTCTATTTCTTTTAGCTCTTCTTAGCTCATCATATTTTTTTCTTTCTTCTTCCCTTGCCCTTTTTTTAGGATAATTAAGTGTATTTTCATTATTATAATATTCCACTTCTTTTACTAACATTATATTCACACCCCAAATACTTTATACATCATATTCTTTCTATTATTCTTAACTTCGCACTTCTACTTCTTGGATTTGTTTCTACTTCTTCTTTTGAAGGTTCTATGGGCTTTCTTTTTACAAGCTTTACTAAAGGTTTCTTTCCACATATACAAACAGGAAATTCCTTTGGACATGTACATGGATCTGCAAGTTCTCTAAATTTAAGCTTTACAATTCTATCTTCTAATGAATGAAATGTAATTATTGCCATTCTTCCACCTTTATTTAGTCTATTTACTCCATCTTCAATGGTTTTATTAAGGATTTTAAGTTCACTATTTACTTCAATTCTTATTGCTTGAAAAGTCCTTTTTGCAGGATGAGGTCCTTCTCTTCTCATCTTAGCTGGAATAGCAGATTTTATAATGTCTGCAAGTTCCAATGTGGTTAATATTGGTTTTTCTTGTCTTCTTTCAACAATAAAACTGGCAATCCTTTTTGCAAACCGTTCTTCTCCATAATCCTTTATAATTCTATGTAAATCTTCAAGGGAATAATTATTAACAACATCATATGCAGAAAAATCATTGTCCCTATTCATTCTCATATCAAGCTTTGCATCTTTCATATAACTAAATCCCCTTGCACCTTCGTCAAGCTGATATGATGAAACTCCAAGGTCCATAAGTATGCCGTCAACTTTATCAATATTTAAGTTTTCTAATATATCATCTATATTATAGAAATTGTTATGTACATATTTTACATTTTTATAATCCTTAAGCCTTTCTCTTGCTGCCTTTAATGCATCAGAATCTTGGTCAATACCAACCAAAATTCCACGATCTTTAGAAATTCTTTTAAGAATTTCACTTGAATGTCCTGCACCACCTAATGTGCAATCTACATACACTCCATTTTCTTTAATATTAAGCCCCTCTAAACATTCCTCTAATAGTACCGATACATGTTTAAATTCCATATTTTGCTCCTTTAAATTCCTAAGTCATTCATATTTTCAGCGATAGATTCATAATCAATATTTGAATCATTGTATTGTTGCCATTTTTCCTTACTCCAAATTTCAACCCTTGTTAGTACTCCTATACTTACTATTTCCTTTTCTATACCAGCATATTCTTTTAAATTTTGAGGAATTAATCCTCTGCCTTGTTTATCCATTTCAATTTCTGTTGCACCAGAAAAAAAGAATCTTACAAAAGCTCTAGCATTTTTATTGGTTAAAGGTAATTTTTTTAACTTCTCTTCAAATATTTTCCATTCTTCAAGTGGATAAGCATAAAGACATCCATCTAAGCCTTTAGTTATAACAAACTTTAAACCACTTTTCTCCACTTTCAACTACTTTCATAGTATTCGCCGTTAAATTTAATATTCCTTCTTTTTTATAAAAAAAAAGCTACAAATTTAGAAATAAAAAAATCTAAATCTGCAGCTATTTAAATGCAGAATCAATTATATGCTTTTATGGTCTCAATTATTTGCTTCATTTCACTTTCTATTCTTTATCACTTACGGCCTTGATTAATTAAGAATTAATGATTAATAATTGAGGAGATTTTTGCTCCTTGCCTCGCAAAAATTTTAATTTATATTGTATGTATGTGGACAAACTCCAATTTCAAGGCTTACACTAAACTTTACACAAGGCCTATTAATACCAATGCTTTGGACCTAAACACAATAATTATTAATTATCTCCTATGGAGATTGGCTTTTAAGCAAAGCGCAAAAGCCACTTAATTATTAATTCTTAATTTCAGAGCTACGCCTATTTAAATTAGAGATTAATAATTTTATACATTAAATCTAAAGTTTACCACATCTCCATCTTGCATAACATAATCTTTACCTTCTAATCTGTATAAACCTTTTTCTTTTGCCTTAGCTTCTGAACCACATTCAACTAAATCGTCAAAAGTTACTATTTCAGCTCTTATAAATCCTCTTTCAATATCACTGTGAATCTTACCAGCAGCTTTAGGTGCTTTTGTTCCCATCTTTATAGTCCAAGCTCTTACTTCCTGTTCTCCTGCAGTTAAGAAACTCATAAGTCCTAATAGTTTATATGATGCTTGAATTAACTTATCAAGACCAGATTCTTCTAATCCATATTCCTTAAGCATTTCTGCTTTTTCTTCATCTTCAAGTCCTGATAAATCTTCTTCTAATTTGGCACAAACTACCATAACTTCTGAATTTTCTTTTTTTGCATATTCTCTTACTTGTTTAACATAATCATTTTCTGAAGTTCCATTCATTATATCATCTTCGGAAACATTACAAGCATATAATACTGGCTTTGAAGTTATCATAAATAATCCTTTTACAAATTCCTTTTCTTCATCAGAAAATTCAAGTGTTCTAACAGGAAGATTTTTTTCTAGCTGAGCTTTGATTTTTTCCATAATTCCATATTCAAATTTTGCAGTTTTATCTCCAGAACGCGCAAGCTTAACTGTTTTTTCCATTCTTCTTTCTAGAACTTCAAGGTCTGAAAAAATAAGTTCAAGATTAATAGTTTCAATATCTCTAATAGGATCAACTGACCCTTCAACATGAACTACATTTTCATCATTAAAACATCTTACAACATGTACAATTGCAGAAACTTCTCTTATATGTGATAAGAATTTGTTTCCAAGTCCTTCACCTTTTGATGCTCCTTTAACAAGACCTGCTATATCATAAAATTCTATTGCAGTATAAACCTTTTTCTTTGACTTATACATTTCTTCTAAAACATCTAATCTTTTATCTGGTACTGATACAACTCCAACATTTGGTTCTATAGTACAGAATGGGTAATTAGCTGATTCTGCTCCAGCTTTTGTTATTGCATTAAACAAAGTACTTTTACCTACATTTGGTAAACCAACTATTCCTAATTTCATTTATATGTACATCCTCTCTTATTTAAATTATTAGAAACTTTATTAATAGCTTCAAAAAAAAAGCTTAAAAGCCAAAGCTTCTAAAGCACAAAATTTCATTATATTTTTATTATATATTTTCTAGTAAAAAAGTCAATGTTACTTAAATCTTTATTAAACTACTACAGAAACTATTTCAAAGAATATACAGATTGTATTTGTGAAAGACTAAAATATATCATAAAAAATTAAGGAGGAAAATTTATGCGAAAATTTTTTTGTTTCACATTAACTATTATATTATTAATAACCTTTTTGCCTTACTATGGCTTTTCAAACACATCTGATACTGAACTAAACTGGTACTATGTCCAAAGAGAAAAAAATCAAATTCCTGAATGTCCTAAAGAATCAGAAGCATTTTTAAAAGATTATGATGCCTATTATATAAATAATAATAATGAAAAAACATTATATCTTACTTTTGATGAAGGATATGAAAAAGGCTATACAAATGATATTTTAGATACATTAAAAGAGCTTAATATTCCTGCTGCTTTTTTTGTAGTTAAACCTTACATAGATTCAGAACCTGATATAATAAAAAGAATGACTAATGAAGGACACCTTGTTTGCAATCATTCAAATCATCATCCTTCAATGGCTTCAATAACAGACAATGAAAAATTCAAAAAAGAATTAACAGATGTTGAAGATGCTTTTAAAGAATTAACAGGACAAGAAATGCCAAAGTTTTTTAGACCTCCCATGGGCAAATATTCTAAAGCTTCTTTAGAAAAAACTAAAAATATGGGATACAAAACTATATTTTGGAGTTTTGCCTATAAAGATTGGTTAACAGAAGATCAACCATCAAAAGAATATGCTATTGAAAAAATTAAAAATGGAGTTCATCCAGGTGCTATTATACTTCTTCATGCAGTTTCAAAAACAAATACCGAAATTTTAAAGACTGTTTTATTAGATTTACAAAACGAAGGTTATGAATTTAAATCCCTTAATGATTTAAATTAAAAATGTAAAGGTGGGACTTATTCCCACCTTTTTACTATAAAGCTGACTCAGGATAAAATACTTCCTCTGCCATATTACATACAATATTTTTTCTTGAAAAAGAATTAAATTCTATATTTTCAATTTCTGTTTCTATTTTTTCCTTGAAGTTCTTACTGCTGCAGTTGTTTAAATTAACCTTAACATTTACTATTGCAGATTCAATAGCAGAATGAAGTAAAATAGCTGCACAACTTGCATCTGATGCAAGCATCTTATTTCCATATTTTAATGCTGTGTCTATATTGTCATAAAATTCATAACAATTTCTAGCAAGATTTAACGGAACTTCTAAAGCTTTAACTGTTTTTTCTAAAATAGCTTTGCTTCTTGCTTCTTTTTCTTCATCTGTTTCCTTTGGCATTTTAAAACAATCCATAAGTTTTGTAAAAGCTTCTCTATCTTGTTCCATAAAATCTAATGATATTTTTGTAAACTTATTTGAAGCTTCTTTAAAATCTAAAACTGTCTTTTGTATTTCATTATCAAGACTTTCAAAAGATTTCTTGTTAATTGTTAAAGAATAAACCATTGAATTTAAACTTGATGCAAGAGCTGCTAATAAAGCTGCAACACTCCCACCTCCTGGAGATGGTTTTTCTGATGATAAATCACATAAAAATTCTTCAATGTTTAATTGGTTAAATTTCACTTTCTAATCACTCCTAATTTTATTTGCATATTTGTTTATATATTTCTTTTATTTTATTTACAATAACTTCAGCTGAATAGTTCTTTAAACACTCTTCTCTTATAAGTTTTTTATCAAATGTATTTAAAGATTTTGTAAAATCCTTAAGTCCCTTAACTAAGGCATTGTGGTCCTTATTTTTAACTATTATTCCATTTCTATTATTTATTATATCAGAAGCGCCACCATTTTCTGTGCCGAGAATTGGTTTTCCCATTGATAATGCTTCTACATATACAACACCAAAAGTTTCATGTTCAGAAGCAAGTACAAAACCATCACATTTGCCCATTTCTCTAGCTACTTCCTGTCTACTTAAAGCTCCTAAAAATTTCACTTGATTTTCAAGATTATATTTTCTTGTCATTTCTTCTAGTTTTGGTTTTAAAGGCCCATCACCACCAATAGTAAGCCTTATATTTTTGCCCTTAAATGCTTCATTAAAGGCTTCTATAAGTCTATCCATACCTTTTTCTTCTACCAAATATGAGAGAGAAAAAAGATTAATAGTGTCATTTTTCCAAGTACTACTTACAAAATTATCATTAAAAACAGAAAAATCAATAATATTATTTATAACAACTATAGGATTCTTAGTGTAATTTTCCATTTCTTCCTTAAGACCATTTCCTACTGCAATAAGCTTATCTGCCTTATTATAAGTATCAATTATATATTCTATATAAGACTTTTTAACGTACTTTGCATATTTTAAAGAGGAATGCTCTGTTAAAACAAAAGGAATATTGTATTTTTTTGCTACGTAACATGCTGAAATTCCACCAAAAAAGGCTGAATGAGCATGTATAATATCAACTTTTCCTTCTTTTTTAACAATTTCTAAATAAAGTTTTTCCATTCTTTTATTAAATATCTTAAACATATTTTTATTTTTAGGTAAAAAATTAAAATTCTTATATCTATATGTATTTAACCCATCTTCTATAGTAAAAGATATTTTCTTTGTGTCAAAAATATGTTTTTTTAGTTGCGTAATAGGCCAAATTTCATTATAAGCAACAGAAACCTTAACTTGAGAATCTTGCAAAGCTTTAAACTGTTCTTTAAAAAAACTTCCGTGAACTGGATTTTCTTTTGATGAGTACCAAGATGGTACAACCATAACATGCATATTATTTACCTCAATATTTTATTTAATCTTTTTGTTATTTCATCCCATTCATAATTTTCATCAGGTAATGTTTTAAAATCCTTCATATTTAATAATTTTATTAAAGATTTTTTTATTTCATCTTTATTATTTAAAGAATTTATACACTTTTTATGATCATTAACTATTGATTTTATTGGATCATTTTCATCACCATAAATAGTAAATATAATTCCCTGTGCACCCATATATTCATATATTTTAGCTGGTATTTGTTTTGAATTTTTATTTCCAAAAAGAAGAAGAATTTGAGAATGAAGCATATATTTTATAGCTTCATTAAATGGAATTCTTTTTGACACTTTAGCTACTTCTAAATTTTCAAGTTCTCTTTTAGCATCTGCATCATCAATATTTCCAAAAAACAATATATTCATTTTGTTATATAATTCAATATTTTCATTTTTTATTTCCTTAACAGCATAAATAAAGGGCTTTATATTTCTAAGCTTTGAGAATATTTCTCCAGCATATATAATATTTATTTTATCAGATTTTATAAGTTCTGGAACATCTTCCTTATATAATTTGTCAAAAAACTTTTTGTCATATCCTCTTGTAATTATATAGGTTTTTTCTTTAGGAATATTATATGTACTAATATAATCTTGCCTATTTGCTTCTGTTACAAAAACAAATTTATCTGAATATTTTACTATTTCTTTTTCCATACCTGCTTCTATTTTCTTTTTTATAATAAAAGAATTTTCTCTAGTAGAATCTTTAAGCCACGGATCACTCCAATATGTAATCCATGGAATACTTGGATATTCTTTTTTTATTTTTAATGCACACAAATGTGATGATGGTGGTTCATGCATAGAAAATATAACATCAAAATTAACTGATTTTTGAAGTTCTAATGCATATTTTGCACCATTTTCAGAAAACCCCTTATACATATCTGGTATAACAATAGAATTTTTAACCTTTCTTAACACCTTCATGATTTTTATTTTTGAAGAGGAAGCTGGTTTATTTTCATAATTTTCATCTTTTTTTACTCTTGGTACTAACTTATTAAAAATCTTACCGCCATTTATTAAATGAACCTTTATTCTATTATCCATTAATTTTTTTAATTCCTTGTCATAATATATAGAATCCTCTGGGAAATCTACTGTTAATAAATGAACTTCGTTACCCTCTATTTCACTAAGCTTATTTAAATACTGCAGTGTTTCTATAGCTGCTGAATTATTTATAATTGGTGAATAACAAGCTATAAATAATATTTTCATTGTTTACCTCTTTTCTAATTTATTATTTTATCTTTCTTATATTAATTAATTCTTTTAATTCTGGAATTTTAAACATATACATACATGCAAAATACACAAAACTGCCTATTAAAATACCAGCTATTAAATTTACATAACTATTTATATTTTTAGTAAAATTACTTACAATAAGTAAAATTATTGTCATAACAACTGCTGACAAAGTTATTTTTATTATCCTGTTAAAAAGCATTTTTATATTAATTTTTCCTATTAGCTTAACAATATTATATAAAAGAAGTATTGATGTTACTATCATTGCAATTGAAGATGCAAGGGATACACCTTTTATTCCAATTACCTTAGACAAACCAATGCTTAATATAATATTAATAACTACGCCTATACAGCCATTCTTAGCTGTAATTTTTGTTCTTCCCATAGAAAACAGTGTAGAATTTAATATGTCACGTATTCCAGTAAAAAATATTCCAACTCCATAGCCTATAAGGGCTGATGAAGCAATTTTAGCTGATTCTATTGTATACTCACCACGAACAAAAACTATTTTTACTGCATCAAAACTATAAAGAATTATTCCAAAGGTTATTGGTATTAAAAGTATTGCTAAAAATATTATTGTCTTTGTAAGTACTTCTAAAAACTCTTTATTTTTCCCTTCGCTTATCCTATTTGCAAGTACAGGATAAATAACATTTGTTATAGCTGTATTCACCATTGAAGATATGAATGTTGTTAAAAGTTGTGCATAATTTAAATTTGTTATAACAGACTCTCCAAGACCTGAAGCTATCCTTTGGTCTACTATAAGATTTATAGAACTTGCACCAGCACCTATTACAACTGGAATAATTAAAACAAGTATTCTTTTTACTCTTTCATCTTTCAGATCAATAAAAAATTCATATTTATATCCATGTTTTATAAGGGAAGGTATTTGAACCAAAACCCTAAATAAATTTCCAATTACATTTGCTATTGTAAGTCCATAAATATTAAAATCTTTAAAAAATAAAAGATATATTATCATTGGAAGATTAAAAAAAAGTCCTAATATAGATGGTATAACAAAGTCCTCATGTACCTGAAGAATGGCTGTAAAGCACGCATTTACCGATAAAAAAATCAAATTCACAAGAATAATTCTTGTAAGAGAAATTGTTATGCTAATTGTTTCTTCACTTGCTTCTTTTGCAATTATATTTACAATAACTTCTGGAAATATACTAGCAATTATAAATAATATGATAGACACTATAAATAATATATTAATTATATTATTGGCAAATTTATGCATTTCCTTTGTGCCATTTTTTACTTTTACCTTGCTTAACATTGGCAAAAATGTTGTTGATATAGCAAGACCTATAATCATAAATATAGTATCTGGTATAGATGCAGAAAGCTTGTAGGCATCTGTATATGCATTTGCACCAAATTTATTACTTATTAGAATATCTCTAAAAGCTCCCATAAATTTAGTTAACACAGCAACTATCATTACAATTAAGGTAGATTTAATTAAGCTTCCTTTTTTCATTTTTTCACCTATCTTTAAAAAATATATTATTTATTTTTATTTCTAAAAACCATCCATAAAAACTTAGGAATTGATGTTAACCTTTTTATTCTCCATGGCTCCTTAGAAACTCTGTAAAGCCATTCAAGACCCATATTTATCATCCACTTAGGAGCTCTTTTAACATTTCCTGCAAAAACGTCAAAACTTCCTCCTACTCCCATAAATATTTTACATGGAAGTTCATTATTATGTTCCTCTATAAATTTTTCCTGTCTTGGAGAACCCATAGCCACAAATATAGCATAAGCATTAGAATTTTTAATATCTGCTATAATATCTTGGCAATTATTTATATCAAAATACCCATTATGGCTTCCTACTATATTTAATCCTTCTATTTCACCTAAAAGTTTTAAGATACATCCTTTTAAAACTTCTTCCTTTGCCCCTAATAGATAGACACCTTTTTTTTCTTTTGCACATTTTTCTAAAAGTGCCCTCATAACTTCAATTCCTGCTATTTTTTCTTTCACTGGATTTTTTAACATTTTAGATGCTAAAACTGTTCCTACTCCATCTGGAATTATAATTGAATAATCTTCATTAAAATTTTTATTTAGTATGTCATTATTTAATCCATTATATAGGACTTCTGGATTTCCAGAAATTATGTTTACCTTATCTCTTTTATCTACTTCTCTTAATAAGTCATCAAAACTCTTATTAAAAACTTTGTATCCTAATATATTTGTATACATATAAATCCCCTTTTCGTATAGCAATAATAAAGTAAAAATACTATTTAAGATTTCTAATAGTACTTTCAAGCTTCTTTACTATTTCATCTTCACTATCTATATCCTTAGCTATTTTATAATGAAGTTTAGCATTTTCATTATCACCAATATTTAAATAGCACATAACTAAATTAGTACATATTTCAACATCTTTTGATGCTTCAAAAGCCTTTCTAAAATATTTTATTGCAGTTTCAAAATCTTTCAAACATGCATAGTTAAGTCCAAGTTCTGTTACAGCCTCTAAAAGCCCAGATTCAAGCTTTATACATTCATGTAAATATCCTATAGCTTCTTCATATCTGCCTATTTTTCTAAAGCCAACTCCTAAATAATAATATATAAGAGGATTTTTATCAAAGTTTTCTAAAAGACTTAAAAAAATTCCAATAGCCTTTTCTGGTTTAGTATCTAATAATTGTACTGCCTTTTCGTAATTGGCTATATTTTCTATGTCATTCATAATAACTTTAATTTCCTTTGTTACCTTGCCGCCTTTGTTTATAAACTCATTCATATAAACTCTTGCTTTTGCATAATCATTATCATCTTTATATATTATTGCTTTATAAAGATCCCTTTCTGGTAGATTTTCAAATTCCTCTTCCCCTTCATCAATATCTGAAAGAAGATTATCCTTAAATGCACTATCTTTTTCTCTTATGCTTTCCCCTACTAATAATAACTTTTTGTAATATTCTTCATTACCTGTAGATATTACAAGACCTTTCAATATAAGGTATGCTTCAATTAAATTGTCCTTTTTTATTCTATCTGCTACAAGGCTTCTACCACAAACCTCACTATCCTTTATATTATTAATTAAAATAATGTAATCTTCAGTATATTTAAGATTTTTATCTGCCCCAAGAGCCATAAACATTCCTTCTATAAAATAATATATTGGAAGATTATTTATTTTAAGGGTATTTTGCGCATTGCTTGTAATATATTTCGAACTAATTGGTAAATATAAATCATCTGTCTTAAGCTTTACATTTGAAGAAATTCCAATGCTTTTTTTTAATCCTTCAAAATTCACCTCTAAAAATAATAAATTGCTTAATTTTTCTTTAAAAACTGCTTTATAGTTCATTGTTACACGCACCTTTTTCTAAATCCTGTTCTTTTTATCTCGTTCCATTATACAATATTAAAATGAAAAGAGAAAGTTTTTAATTTAAATAAAAAAATAATAAAAGACCTTACTATTTGCATAATAAGATCTTTTATTTAGTACATAGATAATTATTATTTTAACTTTTCATTTATTAAATCCATAACAGCTTTTTTGAAAGAAGCATTTTGCTTTTCAGCATCTTCTAGGCTAGTTCCCTTAACTGCTAAATAAATTTTCATTTTTGGTTCTGTTCCTGAAGGTCTAACAACAAATGATGAACCATTTTCTAATATATATTTTAATACATTAGATTTTGGAAGTTTGATTTCCAATTGTTTTCCATTAACTAAATCTTCTTCTTCACTTAATTTATAGTCATATCTAGTTGCTACTTTAATTCCTTCTACTTCTGAAATTTTTTCATTTCTTAATCCATCTATACATGAAGCAATTTTTTCTTGACCTTCTTTACCTTCTAGTTCTATTGAAATTAATTCTTCTTTATAGAATCCATGTTTCTTATAAATGTTAAGTAATGCTTCATAAAGACTCATTCCTTTTGATTTATAATAAAGAGTCATTTCTGCTATAAGCATTGAAGCTATAACAGCATCTTTATCTCTTACAAAATCTCCAGCTAAATATCCATAACTTTCTTCAAATCCAAATAAATAAGTCTTATCTTTATTTACTTCAAATTCATGAATTTTTTCACCTATATATTTAAATCCAGTTAATACATCCATTAATTCAACACCATAACTACTAGCTATAGCTCTTGCACCTTCTGTTGTTACTATGGTTTTAATAACAACACCATTTGATGGAAGCTTACCAGTTTCTTTCATAGAACCTAAAACATAATCAGTTAATAATAAACCTGTTTGGTTTCCTGTAAGAACTTTGTATTCACCGCCACCTATATTTACTACAACACCAATTCTATCTGAATCAGGATCTGTACCAAATATTATATCTGGTTTTACTGTTTCAGCCATCTTAAGAGCTAATTCAAAAACTTCAGCTTTTTCTGGATTTGGATATGGAGCTGTTGGGAAATCACCATTTGGTAATTCTTGTTCCTTAACTACATTAACATTTTCATATCCTAATTCTTTTAATACTCTTCTTACTGGAACATTTCCACTACCATGTATTGGAGTATATATAATATTTAAATCTTTAGCTTTTTCCTTTACTAAATCTTCTCTTATAGTTAAAGATTTAACTTTTTCAATATAAGCCTTATCTACATCTTCGCCTATATATTTTAAAAGTCCTTTTTCTAAAGCTTCTTTTTCGTCCATAGTCTTTATCATGCTAAAGTCTGATACTGCATTAACACAATCAATTACCTTTCCAGCCTTGTTATCAGTAACCTGTCCACCAAATTCATCATAAACTTTATATCCATTGTATATCTTTGGATTATGTGAAGCAGTTACAACTATACCACCTTGACAATTTAAATATCTAACAGTAAATGATAATACTGGTGTTGGTCTTAAGCTTTCAAATAAATTAACCTTTACGCCATTTGCACATAATGTAAGCGCAGCTGCCTTTGCAAATTCATCTGACATATTTCTTGAGTCATATGCAATTGCAACTGAAGGATTATCAAAATTTTGATTTAAGTAATCTGCAAATCCTTGAGTAGCCTTTGAAACTGTGTAAATATTCATTCTGTTTGAACCAGCGCCCATTACACCTCTAAGACCACCTGTTCCAAATTCTAGATCTTTATAAAATCTGTCTTCAATTTCTTTTTCGTCTTTGATGTTTCTTAACTCATTTTTAATATCTTCACTAATTATAGGTGAATCTAACCATGCCTGATATTTTTCTTTATACAATCTAAAACCCTCCTAAGTACTAAAATACTAATCTTATTATACAACAACTTTAAAGATTTACAAATATTTTAATTAGATTTATCTAATTTTATGACATAATTTTATTATTTTCTATTCTTTTTAAATCTAAATTAAATCTTCAGATGATATAACCTTAATGTTATTTTCCTTTAAAAGACTTGCACAAATCCCCATACCATTAATTTTATTTCCACTAAAAGTCCCATCATAAATTTTATTTACTCCACAAGAAGGACTCCCCTCTTTTAAAATAGCCTTATTTACATTGTAAATTTTTGCTATTTTCAATACTTCTTTAGCACCTTTTTCAAAATTTAATGTAACATCTTCTCCAATTTCATTAATAACTTTATCTTTATTAATTTCTGAAGGTTTTCTTGGGGTAGTAAGTCCCCCAAGCTGTTCAGGACATATAAGTATTGCTTTACCTTCCTTTGCCAATTTTAAGCATTTCTCATTTAAATTGTTCTTTCCATTATATTTGCAATTTACACCACAAAGACATGCACTTACTAAATATTTTTCCATTTTTATTCCTGCCTCGCAAAAATCTTAATTATTAATTCTTAATTTATTTTATTTCAACTATTGTTACTCCATCGCCACCTTCACCATATACTCCAAGTCTATAGCTTTTAACATGTGGATGTTTTTTTAACATATTACTAATTGCTTTTCTTAAAACTCCTGTTCCTTTACCATGAACTATTGTTACTTCTCCAAGATTTGACATACATGCTTCATCTAAGTATTTATCTGTTCTATAAATAGCTTCCTCTGCATCTAGTCCTCTTAAATCAAGTCTACTTTCCACTGATTTTAAATTAAGCTTAACTTCTCTCTTTTTCTTTGTCTTAGGTTTTGATTGACCTTCAACTTCTCGTAAATCCTTAATATTTACTGTTATTTTCATTATTCCAGCTTGAGCTTGAACATCACCTTTATTATCTGGCATGGAAACTATAATTACTCTTTGATTTAATGATGGAAGATATGCTTCCATTCCCACTTTTACTTTAGTTATAGTTTTACCTTTATTCTCTCTTTCCTTAAGCTGTTCCTTTTCTTTTTCTTCTAGGGCATCTTTTAATTTTTTACGTTCCTCTTCTAGTCTTTTTCTTCCGCCCCCTTCTATTCCCATCTTTTCTAAAGCTCTCATAGCCTTTAATATTTCATCAGCTTCTTCCTTTGCAGCCTCTAATATTGATTTTGCCTTTTCTCTTGCCTCACTATATGCCTTGTCACGTACTATATCTAATTTTTTCATTTTTTCTTCATATTCTGTTTTTATTTTTTCAGCTTCTGTTTTTAATTTTTCTGCTTCTCTTGCATTATTATTTGCAATAATACTCTTTTCTTGTAAATCTCGTATTAAATCTTCAAATTTAAGATTGTCACTTTCTATGTTGTTCTTAGCTCTGTCAATTATATAAGAATCTAACCCTATTCTTTTGCTTATTTCAAAAGCATTAGATTTACCTGGTATACCTATAAGAAGCCTATAAGTAGGTTTTAGAGTTTTTACATCAAATTCAACTGATGCATTTTCTACTTCTTTTGTTTTTAGTGCATAGCCTTTAAGTTCACTATAGTGAGTTGTAGCAATAACCTTAGTATTTCTTTCTTTTAATGTATCTATTATTGCTATTGCAAGAGCTGCTCCTTCTGTAGGATCAGTACCTGCACCAAGTTCATCAAATAAAACAAGAGATTCATTATCTGCATTTGCCATAATATTAACTATATTTGTCATATGAGATGAAAATGTTGAAAGGTTTTGCTCTATACTTTGTTCATCACCAATATCTGCAAAAACTTCTCTATAAAAGCTTACAGAAGATCCATCCTTAGCTGTAATCAAAAGTCCACTAAGAGCCATTAAATGTATAAGACCTACTGTTTTTAATGTTACTGTTTTACCACCTGTATTAGGACCTGTTATCATTAATGCCTTAAAATTTTCACCAAGGTAAATATCAGATGGAACAACTTTTTCAGGATCTATTAATGGATGCCTTGCAAGAATTAAATCAAAAGAACCATTTTCTCTTACCTCCGGCATTATTCCATTAATTTTTGATGAAAATTTAGCCTTAGCAAAAATAAAATCAATTTTTATTATTACATTCATGTTACTTTTACAAATATCTTTGTTATCTTTTACTTTTCTTGTTAATTCAAAAAGTATTCTTTCAATTTCAGCTTGCTCCTTTAATTTTAGTTCTCTTATTTCGTTATTTAAATTAACAAGGCTCATAGGCTCAATGTAAAGGGTAGCACCTGTAGCACTTGAATCGTGTACAAGCCCTGGCACTTGAGATTTATACTCAGACTTTACTGGAAGAACATATCTATCTCCCCTCATAGTATAAATTGCATCTTGAAGATAACTTGCATTACTTCTAACAAGTGAATTTACCTTATCTCTAATTTTAGAATTATTTTCTTTTATGCTTTTTCTTAAATTAAAAAGTGTATTAGAAGCCTTATCGCTTACCTCTTCTTCTGATACTATTGCTTTTTCTATATCTAATTGAAGATTTTTTATAGGAGTTAATATATAGGACAAATCTTCAAGCTTTGGATAGCTTTCACCTTCCTCTTCTCCCTTTAAATACTGCTTAAGCCTATCTGTACATCTTAACATATTACCTATGTATAAAAGTTGACCTGGAGATAATGTACCACCCTTTTCAGCTCTTACTAAGCTTTCTGTAACATCATGAAGTCCTTCAAAAGGAGGATTGCCTTTCTTTACTAAAATATCATAAGCTTCTTTAGTTTCCTTTAATGCTTCACGAACCTCATAAGCAGATTCATAAGGTGCAAGCTTTGATGCCATCTCCTTTCCACCAGATGTTACAGCATATTTTACTACTTTATTTTTAATTTTATCAAATTCCAATGTTTTTAATGATTTTTTATTCATTTTTTATTAACACCTCAATTTCAATAATTACAGTACTCCACGCTTAAAATGGCCCTTTGTATATAATTTTCCTTCTACTTCTAACTTATTTTCTATCATATTAATAACCCTTATAACTTCTTTTTCATTTTCATCCTTAAAATCAATTCTAAAGGTATTTATTCCTAAATGTTTAATAACATCTCTTTCATCTAAAAGATTAATAGGAACATTATTTAAAATATGGCTTCTACAAAATTCATCTGTAATTATTTTAAAATTTTCATTCATTCTATCTACTAAGGTAAATTCATCTTTCATGCAAGCCCCTGAGCAAGGTTTTTTTGAAGTTTTTCCTCCAAAAGTACTTCCTATAGGACAATATTCACTTACCATAAGTTCTGGCTTTCCATATACATACATAACTGATCCATTATTATCTTTAGGTAAATCCTTCATAAGCTCTTTTATTTCCTGTTTATTTAATTCTAAACTTAATGTTATATTATTTATATCTTTTTTATAGAATTCAAAGGCTTTACTATTAAATACATTTAATTTATAATCACCTATTATATTTAATTTATCTTTAAATTCTTCTATTATAGCTGCATTTGATGTTACTATGCCTGCAATTTTATCTTTATTCTTTTTTATTAATGATACTATACTTTCATATTCACCTTTTATTATTTCAGGAACTGATATATAAAAATTAACATCATTACATTTATCTATAATAGAATCTTCTATTTTGTCATTAACCCTTGCAAATAAATCAAGTGCTATATTCTTATATCCTTTATTTATAAGAACCTTTACCTGAGAAGCTTTTGTACAAGTAAATAAATAATCAATACTCAAGCTTTCTTTTAAGTAATTTTCATTGCTATTTATATATTCCTTATACAAATTATTATCAAATTTTTCTCTTTTTCTTCTTTGCAAAGAAGTAATGTCTTTTATTATTTTTTCGAATAGTTCTCTTCTCAAATTATTTATAGAAGATATTCTTAAAAATCCTTCATCAAATTTAATAAATTCAATTTCTTCTATTTTAAATGGATATTCACCTGATTTTTTTAAATTTTCTATTACTTTTTCCCTTTCAAGGGGTTTTTTTAAAGCTTTTTCTAATTTGTCTCCATAAACCTCATAAGATTTTCCATTATAATTTGTTTTAATACATATAGCATTATCTATTTTAAACTCTATAGAAGTTTTTAAGGGAATCTTTTTAATATAAGGTTTTATAGAATCTTCTAATGATGCAAAAAGCTTTTTACTTGAAGTTCTATATAAAATATCACCTTTTTTATAATCCTTAGGGTATATTTTTACTTTCTTATTTGCAGAAGCTTCTGATACTTCCCCTTCATCTGATACAATTTTACTTATAGTAAAACCCTTATCTGCCACCCTTATACCATCGCCTACAGAAACATCACTTTCAAGGAAAACAGTAGAATCTGGTAAAACCTTTCCTATAGGTACACCTGTATTTTTAGGGAACGAATAACTCATCATATCTCTTCCTGTGTTTTTTCTTAAATAAGCTTCTGAAAAACCTTCCCTATTAAATAATTGAAGAAGCACCTTTTTACCTGATGATACATCATATTCCTTATTATAAAGTTCCTTATCTAATGCTCTTCTATAATTGGAAACAACACCAGCTACATATTCTGGTCTTTTCATTCTTCCTTCAATTTTTAAGGAAGAAGCCTTTGATTTAATTATTTCTTCAACATCATCAATTGTACACATGTCTTTAGGACTTAAAAGATAGCCTTTTTTTTCTAAATGATTATTTCCCTTTAATTTATATTCCATTCTACATGGTTGTGCGCATCTGCCACGATTACCGCTTCTGCCTCCAATTAAGGAACTCATAAGACATTTTCCTGAATAACATACACAAAGGGCTCCATGAATAAATATTTCAGTTTCTATGTTTAATTCTTTTGATATATATTCTATTTCTTTAAAGGATAATTCTCTTGATAATACTATTCTTGTAAAGCCCTTTTCCTTAAAATAAACTGCACCTAATCCATTATGTATTGTAAGCTGAGTTGATGCATGAATTTCAAAATCTTTATAAAATTTTTGTATAAGTTTTACCAAGCCTAAATCTTGCACAATTAATGCATCTACACCAATTTCATAAAGATATCCTACATATTTTATTGCTTCATTCATTTCATGCTCTTTAAGTAGTGTATTCATTGTTACATATACCTTTACATTATATGAATGACAGTAATCTACGGCCTTTTTCATATTTTCATTATCAAAATTAGATGCATATGCTCTAGCAGAAAATTTACTTCCTCCAAGATACACTGCATTACAGCCGTTATTAACTGCAGCATAAAGACTTTCCATACTTCCTGCTGGGGCTAACAATTCTATATTATGATCAATTTTTTTATCCATAATTTTTTCTCCTATACTTAAGTAAAATACTCATTAATATTTTAGCAATAAAATAGACTGCTTAAAAGTATTAGCAGCCTTTTTATTTATTAAAATTTCTATTTAGCTAAGGGGTTTTTTTCCTTTTTCATTTTTGCCAGTTCAATTTGAACATCTACAAGTTTTTTCTCTAAGTCCATAATTTTATATTTAGCAGATATTAATTCTTTTTTAGAAGAACTGTCGCCTTCACCAATTTTTTGTCTTACATTTTCTTTAAGAACTAATAAATTATCTTTTAATTTTTGATTTTCATCTAAAACCAAATCATATTTATCTCTTATATCATCATTTTTAGTTTTTAATGAATTATTTTCTTCTTTTATCTTAGAATTTTCTTCTTGAATCTTTAATATTTCACTTTCAGATTTTTCAATTTTGACTTTTAATTCATTAAGTTCTTTATTTAAAGAGTATTTTAAGGATTTATCTCTATTTGCTTCATCTTCAAATTTGTTTAACTTATCTTTTAATGAATCTATTTCCTTGTTAAATGATTCTTCATTTATTTTAGTTTCTTCAATTTCACTTATAAGCTGTTCTTTTTCCTTTAAAATCAATTCTTTTTCTTTGTTCATGCTTTGAATTTTATTATTTAAATTAGCTTGTTCAAATTCCTTATTTCTTACTTCATCTTTTAATTTTTGATTTGTTTCTTTCATTTTAACTATTTCTTTATTAAGCATATCACTTAAATTTTTAGTTTCTTCTAAATCACTTTTAAGCTTATTATTTAAAGTTTTAATAGCTATATTTTCTTCTCTGTTTTTTTCATTTTCACTTAAAAGACTTTCATATTTAACTGTAATGTCTTTCACTTTTTCTTGAAGTTCTTGAAGTTTCTCCTTGTTATTTTTAATTAAAAGCTCTTTCTCATTTTTATAAGATAATAATTTAACTTCATTTTGTTTTATATTTTCGTCAATTATATTTTGAGTATCTCTATTGTATTTTTCTTCTAATTCCTTTTGCTGCTTTTTAGATTCTTCTATTAAATTTTGCTTTTCTAATCTAAGATTTTCAATTACCTGATTCTTTTCACTTTTATATTTTTCTATAAAGTCATTTTTCTGTTTTTCATATTTTTGTGCAAGATCTGTAGCAGTACTTTCTAATTTTTCATTTAACTGAGCATTCTTCTCTTTTAAAGTTGATATTATCTTTTCATATTTTGCTTTAACTATTTCCTCTACATTTTCTCTTTCAGATTTTAATGTATCAAGTTCTTCTCTTGTTTTATTTAAAGAAGAATCTAAAATATTATTTTTTTCTTCTAAAGCTTTATTCTTTTTAGATAAATTACTAGCCCTTAAATCTGTGTTATATAAATCATCAGCAATATTTATAGCTGATAAAACACCAATATCAGTTGAACTAAGAATTGGATTTTTAGCTTTTATCTCCTTAATTTTAGAATCTACATACTGAGCTACGTCTTGAAGATATTGTTCATCATCATTTCCTTTTAAATTATAGTCTTTACCATTTATATTAACAGTTACCTTAATCAAAATTAAGCACCTCACAATTTTACCAAATTATAATAAAAAATTCTCTACACATGTATTATACTCAAAAAATTATATAATTAAATTATAGGTTAATTTTTAATATAAAACAATTACTTTTCTATTGTTATTAAAAAATTTTAATATTTATATAAAAAAAATCCCACAACATAACATATATGTTGTGGAAAAATTAAGGCATGATATTCCTACAAAAGCGTGGTAGTATTTTATAGAAACTTCATAGGTATATTATAATGTATCAATGTAACACTTTACAATACCCTTTTAATAATTTTTTAATATTTTTTTAATATTTTACATTTTTTAATATAATAATTATTTTTCTATTAAGTTACTATCTTAATTAAGTTACTATCTTAATTCTGCATCTACTTCTTTTTCAAGACTCTTTAATATTCTATCATGAACCTTGTTAACTTCTTCATCTGTTAAAGATTTCTTGTTATTTCTGTATATTATTGCATAAGCCATACTTTTTTTACCTTTTTCGATTTGTTCTCCTTTATATATATCAAAAAGGCTAATTTTTTCAATTAATGCTCCACCGGCTTTCTTTATAATATCATATATATCACCAGCTAAAATATTATCATTTACAACTACTGATATATCTCTTGTAGCAGCAGGGAATTTAGCTATTGGAGAATATTTCTTTGTAGTATTTGATGCTTCATATAATTTATCTAAATCAAGTTCTGCAAGCATACAAGGAACATCTATACTGTAATTTTCAGCTACATCTGGATGAACTTCACCAAATACACCAACTTTTTTGCCTCTTATTACTAAAGCTGCTGTTTTTCCTGGATGGAAAGTTGGATTTTCAGATTCACGAACATATTTAGCCTTTTTAATTCCAAGAGCATCTACTATATTTTCAACAATTCCTTTTAAGTGGAAAAAGTCACAATCACCATACATACCTATAGTTAAAATATTTCTTTCCTCTGGTAATTTTTCTCCTTCTTTCTTTATATAAATCTTACCTGCTTCAAAAAGTTTAGCATATTCGTTATTTCTAGCATAATTTCTAGCAAGTGATTCCATCATTGAAGGAAGTGCAGAAGTTCTCATACATGAAAAATCTTCACCTAATGGATTTTTTATTTTTATCATATCACGAAGAGGTGAATCTTCAGGTACATTTATTTTATCTAATACCTTTGGAGATACAAATGAATATGAAATTGATTGATTAACTCCTGATGCAAATAATGTTTTTAATACTAGTTCCCTTAATAGTTCATTTTTATGTCTATTTTCTCTTTGAGGAATTGGTTCAAAAATAGTATTTGGTACCTTATCGTATCCATAAATTCTTGCAACTTCTTCTGCTATATCCTGTTTTATAGCAATATCTACTCTAAATGTAGGAGCCTTAACAATTAAGTTATCTCCATCTATTACAGTATCTAAGTCAACTAGATCAAGGCACTTTTTCATTTCTTCTTTTGAAATTTCAGTTCCAAGGAATTCATTAATCCATTTATACGAAACAACAACTTGACCTTCTTCCTTTACTTGTGGATATATATCAATTGTTCCATTTTCAACTTCACCACATCCAAGTTCACAAACAAGTGCACATGCTCTATCTATTGCTATTTGAGCTAAGTTTGGATCTATGTCTTTTTCAAATCTTCCTGATGCTTCAGTTCTTAAATTTAACGCTTTAGAATTAACTCTTATATTTGTTCCATCAAAATTTGCACATTCAAATATAACTTCTGTAGTATCTTCTTTTATTTCTGAATCAAGACCACCCATTATTCCTGCAAGGCCTATTGTTTTATCTGTATCCTTTATGCATACATAATCCTTTGTTAATGTTCTTTCTATTTCATCAAGAGTTGTAAACTTTTCACCATCTTCTGCATTTTGCACAACTATTTTGTTTGTAGAAATTTCTCTTGCATCATATGCATGCATTGGTTCACCAATTTCAAGCATAACAAAGTTTGTTATATCAACAATGTTATTAATTGGTCTTACGCCAGCTTCCATAAGTCTTTCTTCCATCCATGCTGGTGATTTTTGAATTTTAACATTTTTAATTTTTCTTGCCATATATCTCTTGCAAAGGTCTGTTTTTATTTCTACTGATAATTCACTTTCTACATTACCATCATTTTTTACTTCATATGATAAATTTGGCATTTTATAAGTAGTTCTTAAAGCAGCAGCTGCTTCTCTTGCCATACCTACCATACTTAAACAATCAGGTCTATTAGATGTTATATCAAAATCTAAAACAGCCTTATTAAGACCTAAATATTCTTTAATGTCTTTTCCTACTGGAGCATCCTTATCTAAAATCATAAGTCCTACTATTTCCTTATCTCCAGCTATACCAAGTTCTTCTTCAGAACAAAACATACCATTTGATACTTGACCTCTCATTTTTCCTTTTTTAATTTCTGTTCCATCTGCAAGTATTGCCTTATGAAGAGCTACAGGAACTTTATCCCCTTCCTTCATATTAGTAGCAGCTGTAACTATTTGAATTTCATCAGTTTCACCAATGTCTACTTGGCATACACTTAATCTATCTGCATCAGGATGCTTTTCTATTTTGTTAATTTGACACACAACTACATTTTTTATGTTATCTCCTTGAATAATTACTTCTTCAAGCTGAGATCCTGTTAAAGTTAGCATATCACCTAATTCTTTTGGTGTGACATTTACATCTACATAATCTTTTATCCAATTATATGGTACCTTCATTTTTTATACTCCTCTCTTTAATAACTTCTTAGAATTGATTTAAAAATCTCATATCACTTTCGTATAATAATCTAATATCATCAAGCTCATAACTAAGCATAACCATTCTATCTATACCAAATCCAAAGGCAAAACCTGAATATTCTTCTGGATCAATACCTGCATTTCTTAATACATTAGGGTGTACCATTCCACATCCTAACATTTCAATCCATCCTGATCCTTTACATACTTTACAGCCTTTTCCTCCACATACATAACATGTAGCATCCATTTCTGCTGATGGTTCTGTAAATGGGAAATGGTGAGGTCTAAATTTAGTTTTTACCTTATCACCAAACATTTTTCTCATAAACAAATTTAATGTTCCCTTTAAATCTGCAAATGTTACTCCTTTAGCTACAACAAGCCCTTCCATTTGATAGAATATTGGTGAATGTGTAGCATCTACTGAATCTGCTCTATAAACTTTTCCTGGTGATATCATTTTTATTGGTGGTTTTTGTTTTTCCATTGTTCTAACTTGAACCCCTGATGTTTGAGTTCTTAAAACAACATCATCATTTATATAAAATGTATCTTGTTCACTTCTAGCCGGATGATTTTTAGGAATATTTAATGCTTCAAAGTTATAATAATCAAGTTCAACTTCAGGACCATCTTCTACAGTAAATCCCATTGATATAAATATATCTTTTATTCTTTCTATTGTAACTTCAAGAGGATGTCTATTTCCTATTTCATTTTTAATTCCAGGTAATGTTACATCAATAACTTCATTTTTTAATTTCATTTCTTTTTCTTTTTGTTTTAAATCAGCAACAACTTCATCTAATTTTTCTTCTACTGCCTTCTTTGCTTCATTTACAAGCTTACCCATTGCTGGTCTTTCTTCCTTTGAAAGATTACCCATGCTTCTTAAAATTGTAGTAAGCTCCCCTTTCTTTCCAAGAAATTTTACTCTTACATCTTCTAATGCATTTTTGTCTTTAGCTTCTTCAATAAGTTTTAATGCTTTTTCTTTTATTTCTGAAACTTTTTGATTCATTTATATCTCTCCTTTATTTTTTAATGTGGTCTAAATTATTTTCTTAATTTCACTTTCTGTTCCTTATCACTTACAACTTTAGTTAATTAATAATTAATAATTAATAATTAATAATTAATAATTAATAATTAATAATTAATAATTAAGGATTAAGAATTAATAATTAATAATTAATAATTAAGGATTAAGAATTAATAATTAAGGATTAAGAATTGAGGATATTTTTACTCCTTCTTTTTTAATGTGGCCTCAAATATTTGCTTCATTAAGCTTTCTATTCTTTATCACTTACAACTTCAGTTAATTAATAATTAATAATTAATAATTAATAATTAAGAATTAAGAATTGAGGATATTTTTACTCCTTCGTCGTAAAAATTTTAATTATGTTGTATGGATGGACAAGCTACAATTTCATGGTTCACGCCTAATTTTATGCAAAAACTCAATTATGACAATGCTTTGGACCTAAACACAATAATTATTAATTTCACATCTGCATTTGTAACCTAATTAAGGAATTAGGAATTAAAAAGCCCTTCGCACAAAAAGCACGAAGGGACGAAAATACGCGGTACCACCCTAATTCAAGATTAAAGTATAATCTCATCTCTAAAAATATAACGATTTACACGCCAAGCCCTACTATTAATTTCAAGCTCAGAGCTCCTGAGGGAACTTCAATTTATTTTCCTATAGAAAAGCTTACAGTCTTTGACTTTTCCTCCCTTAATATTTCAATAAATTTACTTTCTCATTCAAAGCTTTTATTTATTAAATTAATTACCTTCTTATTATACATATTTTGCTACACATTTTCAACTGCAATCTTAAAATTACCTATTTAATGTGGCCTCAATTATTTGGTTAATTAAGGATTAATAATTAATAATTAAGAATTAATAATTAAGAATTAATAATTAAGAATTAATAATTAAGAATTAATAATTAAGGATTAAGAATTAAGAATTCAGGATATTTTTGCTCCTTCGTGGCAAAAATTTTAATTATATAGTGTATGGATGGACAAGCTATAGTTTCATGGCTTACAACAAAATCTATATAGAACTTAGTTATACTAATGCTTTGGGCCTAACTAATAATTATTAATTCTCTCCTTTGGAGATTGGCTTTTAAGCGTAGCGCAAAAAGCCACTTAATTATTAATTATTAATTTGGTAGCTACATTTGTGATTTAATTAAGGAATTAAGAATTAAGTCAGCCTTCGCCGATACGCTCGGCTTAATTAAGAATTCAGGATATTTTTGCTCCTTCGTGGCAAAAATGCAAAAAGCCACTTAATTATTAATTCCCTCTGCTTTGTCTTAATTTTTCATAGATTATTATTGAAGTAGCAACAGATACATTAAGAGATTCTGCCCCTCCTGGCATTGGAATTTTAACCTTTTTATTACTTAAATTATAAATATCACTAGTTACTCCATTACCTTCATTGCCAACTACAATTATTGTATTCCCTTTTAAATTTTCATTAAAAAAATCATTTTCTGCCTGCAAAGATGTAGCAACTATATCATAATTTTTTTCCTTAAAAGATTTAATTATAGAAAAATTATCATCATCATAAATTATAGGAATATAAAAAATTGATCCCATAGTTGAACGTAAGGTTTTATCATTATACACATCAACTGTGCCTTTAGTTAATATTATGCCATCAACACCTGCTGCATGGCTTGTTCTTATTATTGTTCCAAGATTCCCTGGATCCTGAACCTTATCACATAAAATATAAAAACTGCCATTATAATTAAATTTTGATGTATTCATGTTTATAACAGCTGTTACCCCTTGTGGATTTTCTGTAGACGATAACTCTTTATTTAAATTTTTTGAAATTTCATATATTTTTATAGAATTTACATAATCCCTATGAAATTTTAATAAACAATTATTAAATTTTTCCATTTCATCAGATTCTATAAAAATATATTCTATATCTACACGTGCTTTTAAAGCTTCTTCAACTAAGCGAAATCCTTCAATTATATACTTAGAAGCCTTGTTTCTACCTTTCCTATCCTTAAGTTTTTTAGTCTCTTTAAAGAGTGCATTATTCTTACTTTCAATAAAAACCAAATTTTACACAACCTTTTATCTGTTAGATTTTACTATTTCTTCTTCAACTTTCTTCAAATCATCTGCAGAGCCTATAGCAACCATTATGTCACCTTTATTTATTATTTCATCAGCCCCAGGTGATATATTAATCCCATTATTGCCTTTTAATCCTATAATATTTATTCCATATTTTGAACGTAAATTTAATTCTTTTAATGACTTATCACACCATTCATCAATTGCTTCAATTTCAATTATACTGTAGTCCGGTGATAAATCAATATATTCTAATATATTTGAAGATACAAGATTATGGGCAATTCTAATACCCATTTCTTTTTCAGGTAAAATTACTT
Source organism: Clostridium sp. HCP1S3_C6 (assembly GCF_052066735.1). Classification (NCBI taxonomy): domain Bacteria; kingdom Bacillati; phylum Bacillota; class Clostridia; order Eubacteriales; family Clostridiaceae; genus Clostridium; species Clostridium sp. HCP1S3_C6. The sequence continues at coordinate 16,125 of NZ_JBQHRN010000011.1, read as the reverse complement.
TATCTGCACCAATCTTTTTTAGCACTTTTTCATGAAGGTCATTTTTAGCTTTAGCAACTATATATTTTACACCAAGTTCTTTTAATAGAAGTGTAGCCATTATGCTAGATTGTATATCATCACCTATAGTTACTATTGCCACATCAAAATTTCTTATGCCAAGGCTTTTTAATGCATTTTCATCAGTAGCATCCATTTGAACTGCATGAGTTACCTTATCTGAAATATCTTGAACACATTCTTCATTTTTATCTATAACAAGTACATCATTTCCAAGAGAAAATAATGTTTCTGCTATAGATGAACCAAATCTTCCAAGTCCTATTATTACAAATTGTTTTTCTGTCATAAAAATTCCTCCTATCCAATAAGTATTTTAGTTTCAGGATATTTATATACTCTCTTCTTTTTGTTATTTATAAAGGCTAAAACAACTGTAATTGGTCCAACTCTTCCTAAATACATTGTAATCATAATAACAATTTTGCTTATTGTCCCTAATCTTTGTGTCACCCCAGTTGTTAATCCAACAGTTCCAAAAGCTGATGCTGCTTCATAAAGAACATCAATATATTTTTCTGAAGGTTGTGTATAAGATAATATTGTGCTTACTATAAATACTAATGCTAAACCAATAATTGATAATGAAAATGCCTTATAAACAAGATCTTTAGGTATTTTTCTTTCAAATACCTCCACATCTTCCCTACCTTTTATAACACTAATTACTGTAAGAATTATTATACCAAAAGTTGTAGTCTTTATACCCCCTGCTGTGGATCCAGGTGACCCTCCTATGTACATTAATAGAACAGTTGACAATTTACTACCATTTGTCATATCATCAATAGATACACTGTTAAAACCTGCTGTTCTTGGAGATGCACTTGATAAAAATGCATTCGTAATTTTATCAAATAAGGAATAACCTCCAATAGTTTTAGGATTATTATATTCACCTACTAATATGAATAATGTACCAATTACTAATAAAATTATAGTAACTAACACTACAAGTTTTGTATTAATAGATAATTTTCTATATTTCTTTTTATTATAGCTGTAATTATAAAGTTCTATCCATACTGTAAAACCTATACCACCAATTATAAAAATCATTGTAATTGTAATTATAACTAATGGATCATGAGAAAATGATGTAAGACTTGAATAACCTCCAAATAAGTCAAAACCGGCATTACAAAAAGCTGATATAGAATGAAAAATACTATAATATATACCTTTTCCTAATCCATACATAGGTATAAATCTTACTGATAAAACAGCTGCTCCAAGACCTTCTATTAAAAATGTAAAGCCTATTACATACCTTACCATTTTAACTATACCCTGAATATCAAAAGTATTCATTGACTCCTGCATTACAAGTCTGTCTCTTAGTGTAATTCTTTTTCCAAAAAAGCTTACAATAAATGTTGCAAAGGACATAAATCCCAAGCCACCAATTTCTATAAGTAATAATATAATTATTTGACCAAAAAAACTCCAATGTGTTCCAGTATCTATAACTACAAGTCCATTTACCCCAACAGCTGATGTTGCAGTAAATAAACAATCAAGCAGATTAGTAAATTCACCCTTTACAGATGAAATAGGTAATGATAATAAAATACCTCCAATTAATATTACTATTAAAAAACCTAATGTTAAGATTTGAACACTGCTAAGCCTCATTCTTTTCTTTGTTACTATATTGTTCATATTACCACTCCAAGCATTCTTAAATATTCTTAACTTTTATAATATCATATAAAATGATAATTAAAAATAAGCACACATTTTTTTAACTTAAACTTAACATAATTACTATATTTAATTTTATGTATAAAAAAAGTGACCTAGGGCCACTTTTTATTAATTATGCATTTAATTGCTTTTTAGCAACTTCTACTAATTCAGTAAATGCTTTTGGATCATTAATAGCTATTTCAGATAACATCTTTCTGTTTATGTCTATTCCAGCTAACTTAATTCCATTCATGAATTTTGAATAAGAAAGATCGTTCATTCTTGTAGCTGCATTAATTCTAGCTATCCATAATCTTCTATAATCTCTTTTCTTTAATCTTCTTCCAACATAAGCATTTCTTAATGCTCTGATAACTGATTCATTAGCAGTTTTAAATAACTTACTTTTTCCACCGTAATATCCTTTTGCAAGTTTTAAAACTTTTTTATGATTCTTACGAGCGTTAGTAGCTCTCTTTACTCTTGCCATTGTATAAACCTCCTAATTGCTCAAAATTATAGACATGCTAATAATTTTTTCATAGTCTTTTCTTGATTTGTTGCAACATAACCATTCTTTCTAAGATTTCTCTTTCTCTTTTGGCTCTTCTTTGTTAAAATGTGTTTTCTGAAAGCTTTAGCTCTCTTTAACTTTCCACTACCTGTTTTTCTAAATCTTTTTGCTGCACTTCTATTAGTTTTCATTTTTGGCATGATAAATATCCTCCTCTCAGATTACGCTTTCTTAGGGCCTAAAACGACTGTCATATTTCTACCTTCACGTTTAGCAGGCTTTTCAATTACTGAAACATCCTCTAACTTGTTTGCAAAGTTGTCTAGAATCTTTTGACCTAAGTGGCCAAGTTCCATTTCTCTTCCTCTAAATCTAACAGTAATTTTAACTTTGTCCCCGTCTAATAAGAACTTTCTTGCATTTTTAGCTTTAATTGAAATATCATGTTCTTCAATTGTAAGACTTACTCTAATTTCTTTTATGCTTACAACCTTTTGATTTTTCCTTGCTTCCTTTTCTTTTTTAGATTGCTCATATATGAACTTACCTAAATCCATAATCTTGCATACTGGTGGTTTAGCTCCTGGGGATATCATAACTAAGTCTAATTCTGCATCGTCTGCTATCCCTTGTGCCTTTTTAGTTGGCATAATTCCTAACTGAGAACCATCATTTGCAATTACTCTTACTTCTTTGTCTCTTATATCCTCATTTACTATATAATTTTTATTAATAATTTTCACCTCCGAAAATAAAAGGAACTTTATGATAATGCATTTATAAATGCAAAATCTCAAAATTTAATACATAAAAAAAGACGGCATAAGCCGTCTCATAATTTACTAATCAAAAAACCAAACTAACTACATGAAAATGCGTTGTATGGTGAGAAACGGCTGTTTCTTCTTAACAAAACATATATTATCACAATAAAACATCACTGTCAACACTTTTATTTATAAATTTATATGAATATATGAACTTATAAATATATATTCTTAACATATAATAACCCTATTGCCAAATACTTTTATTATTGTTTCAATAAATTCTTTGTTACTACAAGCTTCCTTTCCATAAATCATTATTTTTTTAGGAACACTTGTAATAAGTCCACTTATAATTACATCTTCTAAATTAGCATCAACACCTATTTTACAATCATTTAATTCATTTAGAAAAACATTTAACATGTCTTTTCCCAATTCATCCTTTAAAATGTAACCACCTTGAGGTTGAACATATAAAAAAACTTTATCTATTTTGCTTTCCTGTATATCTACAAAGTATTTAAGAAGCTTAATAAATTCTTTGTATTCTTTGTCTACCATGTACTTTTCTACTACCTTTTCTACTATATCTTCTATGTCTTCCCTGTATTGCTTAGTACGAAAAGTTAAAAATCCATTTATATTTATTTCATTATTTTCATCTATACATTCTCTTATTTTTTCTAAAATATCATTTACCTTATTAGAACAAAAGACAAATAAATCTTCACATATGAATTTTTGTAAATTTAATGTATTTAAAACAGCTTCTTCTACCTTTAGTATTTCATCTTGCTTTAAGAAAAAAAAATCTTCACTTAGGATTTGGTATAATTCTTTTTCTTTATATTGTTTTAATACTAATTTATACAAAACATTACTAATATACATTTTAATTATATTTTCTTTTTCTAAATAATCATTTGATTTTTCATCATATATTATTTTTATGGAACAATTACTACCATCTTCACTTTCAACAAAACCTATATTTATATTTTTATGCTTTAGCAATGCCTTAAGTTCTTGTAAGTCCACTGATAAATCAATATCCTTTGAATATATCATTTTTAATACCAACATCTTTCTACTCCCTTCTTAGCATTACTTTTTTGTTTTTTTAAAAGATTTAACTTTTATAAGCTTTACTTTTTTATCTACGATTATTTTGCCAAAAAATAAAATAAAAATACTACTTTTTATAATTTATTTGACCTTTTACTAAATTTTTTTTATTCTAATATTAAATTAGTAATTATTAAGCATATTTTGAAAGGAAGTTTTTTTAATGAACTGTTTTGTTGATTACAGAACTACAGATATTGAAATAAACACTTTAAAGAATTTTGGATTATCACCAATAAAATTGCCAAGAACAAATTTAGTTTATAAAGCTATAGATGGCCATGTTGATATACAATTTAATGTTTTGAACAAAGTGGAAAGAAAAGTTATTGTACAAAGAGATATTTCCTTAGATTTTTTAAATATATTAAAAAAAAACAATATAAAATATGTACTTTCAAAAAATTCTTTAAATGATACATATCCTAAGGATATAATTTTAAATGCACTTATTACAAAAGAATATTTTGTTCATTACACCAAGTACACTGATGAAAATTTGCTAAAAAATGTACAATACAAAAAAATTGTAAATGTTTCGCAAGGATATACAAAATGCTCCATCTTACCATTAAAAGAAAATGTATTTGTAACAAATGATAAAGGTATTTATAATGCATTTTTAAAACTAGATAATGTAGATGTTCTTTATATACCCTATGGTGATATAATCCTTCCTTCTATGAATTATGGATTTATAGGTGGAATAGGTGGAATGCTTAATGAAAATACTTTAGGTACATTTGGCGATATTAATGAATATAAGTATGGAAATATTCTTATGGATTTTTTAAAAAAGCATAATATTACTGTTTTATCCTTAAAACCAGGCAAACTTATAGATAGAGGTAGTCTTTTTGTTGTTTAATTTTCCCTATATATTATTCTCAAAATACTTAAATTGTTACTTATTCATATAGCAACATTAGGATAAACTTTTTCAATAAATTTTATTTTTTTCACAAATAATTTAACAAGATTATTTCTAAATAATTTTTTTTTATTTTTTTAAAAAAAGTATAAAGTATTGTCGAAGTCATTCGATAATGAAGTGAGGGATTTAATATACTCTCAGGTTTCTTCTCTTTGAAGAAACTTCTTCTCAACTCCTTTTTTAACATTTTTTATTTTCAAAGAAAAGCAAGGTGGTTCCCCCACTTTGTTTTTCTTTTTTATAAAAAAATAAACTGTGCATTACAAACAGTTTATTTTTAGTATATTCTCTAAGTACTTCACACATATAAAATAATAATCTTAAGGCATTCTATAATCTATGGTAGATTGAAATTCTAATAAAATGTAAAATACAATTTTATTAGAATTAATCTTAGCTTCATATATTAAATCACATTCAGTGTCCTTATAATCAGTAGTAACAAAAGACTTATTTATAAGTTTTAAATCATTTAAATTAACTTAGAAAATATCTCTATATTTTATTTTTCTAAGACACCACTTATTTTATCAAAAAATGATTCAATAGAATCTACAGTTCCTGAAACCTTGCACCAATTTTTTAAAGTATCAATACTTTTTTCATTTAAAATAACATCTTCATCTTCTTTGCTAAGTCTGCCAAATTCCTTTAAATTATCAAATATAATATCTCTTAAGGCATCTTCCTTTGTATATTCTTTTGTATTTTCTCTAATACTATTTTCTAATTGGGCATTTTCCTTAGCTAAAACTTTTTCTTTATTTTTTTCTCTTTCAGGATCTGTCAATTCCCAGAATATTGCTATACCAGTAAATCCAAATATAAGAATAAGTCCAGATAATGATGACATAAATTTCATTATATATCCTACCTTAGGAATCTTAAATACACATTTACCAATAATATCTTCTTTAGTTATAGGATCATCTGCAATATTATTAGCAGTACCTTGTGTTATAACAGTATCACCATCTATTGATACAATTTTATGAGTTACAGCTGCATTTTCTCTTGTGTATGTAATTACGTCTCCTTCTTTTAGCTTGTCCTTATTAACCTTTAATATAGTAACATAATCACCTGGTGAAATACTAGGTTCCATACTTCCTGTTAAAACTACATAATTTCTAAAATGAACTACATTATATAAAGTATTATTTAATGCTGCTAAATTACCTATTACAGCATAAACTACTATAACAAGTAAAATAGTTCCTATAACATTTTTTATAATTTTTAAAGCCTTTTTTACCTCTGATTTTGTCATTAATGCGCCTCCATTGTCTTTTTAGTTATAATTAAATTTTTATCTATAATAATTTCAATTCATTATGTAAATATAAACACATTTGCATTTTAGTTAGTACAAATAAATATTCTTCGAGTGTTAAAACAATATAAATCACCAGATGTAATTGCTCCTGGAAGTTCACCATTTGCATTTTTAGCATAATTAGGATAATCTGATATATCTATACTCTTAGCCCCCTTTTCAAATTTAAGATTACTAGTAAATTTATTAGCATCATCAATATAAATGAGAATTTTTATATTCTTATCTTTATACTTAGGATCTATTTTCATATTAAATGAATTATCATCATTCCAAGTGCATATTCCACGTCCTATGATTTCTCCAACATTATTATAACCACTTGATATAACTTCTCCACCATCAATCCAAGTATGTACCTTAAGACTACCATTATTTTTATCTTTCCAGTTTTGCGGCACTTTTACAGTAATTATATATTCTTCTAATTCTTTCTCTTCTTCATCAACCCTAATTTTAGCATTTACCAATTTGTCACTTGTGATGCCGCAATACCATTTACCATTTTTTTCACTTGATATGTCTGATATATCACTTGTATTAATAACTTTGGGAGTATCATTTTCATTTGTATAAGAAATTTTAGGTGTTACTGGTTGCCACCACAAACTTCCATCATTATTTTGGGGCATTTCAAAATAAATTTTTGTATCAGTAGCTTTAGATGCATTACTACTATTGCTACCACTATTATTACTATCATTTGTGTTTTTATAAGTAATTCCATTTTCATAATCATAACCCGTTCCGTTGCTGAACCATCCATTATTGTTTTCTTGAGTTCCTTTTATTTTTATATTATTCAAATGAAACCCCACAGTAAAATCATTATTTTTATCTATATTATCTTTTTTATTTAGTTTAAGTTCATATTCTAATTTATATTTACAATTTGGTTGAAGCGATAATTTTATTGGCTGTTGTATAACAGTACCATCCTTCAACAATTTAAAATCATTCCCCTTAACATCTTTAGATTCCACATAACCAATGGTAGATAATTCATTACCCTCTAAGTCACACTGCTTTACACTTATTGTAACTTTATATTTATCTTTATTTTTACCTGACAACGAACTCATTTCTATATCTTTGTTAATAATGTTAACAGAATCCGAATAAAAAACATCAAAATTTTTAACAGTATCTACATAACCATCAGCTACTGCCTTTAATCTTATAAGACCAGCAGTTGTTGTCAATTTATAGTTACCATCATTATCTGCTTGTGCTTTAGAGCCATCCTCTGCATATACCATTGCATTAGCAATACCATGATGATCATTATCATTATCATCTTTAATTTGTCCATATATTGTTATTTTACTTGTACTTGACGCTGCAGCATTTACCGTCATTTTCGCAAAATCAATAGCATAAGAATCTCCTTTTATCTTACTTCCATCTTCTTCATTATCTATTAAAAGCTTAAGTCCATTATTAAGACCACTTGCTTCTTTTTTCTTACTTCCTTCATTATCTATTAAAAGCTTAAGTCCATTATTAAGACCACTTGCTTCTTTTATTCTATTAAAATACTTACTTGGAAGTTTTAAAGTTCTCATATTACCAATAGGACCACTTTGAGCATAATCATTTATTACTTTTGCAAAATCATCTATTTCCTCCTTAAATTCAAATCCATTAGAATCTTTTCCTATTAAATATACATTAAAATTTCCAGTTTTTTTCGAAAAAGGAGTCGTTACACCTTTACTAGCTACACTACTTTGAATATCATCTGTAAAAACTTGAAAAGTAACATTTTCAATTTCTTCATCATTGTGTATCTTATTATATTTAAATGTTATAGGTTCCGCTGATTGAAGATACCTCCAATTCTTTCCATCTATTATGCAATCCTTAGTAGGGTTTTCACCTCCACCATCCATTCCACGAATAGCACGATCAGTGTAACCATCATATATCAAATTAACATTAGAATTTTTATATCCATAAAATGCTGCAAGATTATATTTCCATTTATTAGTCACATCATCACCATCATCACTATACCATTTATTAGCCTTTATCACACTGTTTGCCTTATATTCATAATAAAATCTACTTCCAACCATACGTCTATCAGTTCCTTTAGCATCATACTTATCAGGAAAAATATCCATTGAATGATTTGTTGTAGTTGTTTTATCATCATATGCATCTGGCAAAACACCACAACCAAAATTGTCAATATCACCAACAATAACTTCAAAAGGTTCACAAGGGTTACTCCCGTTATTCCAATCATTATCAATTTCATTTGTAAGTTCATATTCACTAAGTAAATCAACTTTAGTTGTAATATTAGTATCTCCAGTTTCAAGCCAAACAGGACCATATTTAATTACAGTATTATCATCTGGATTAATTTTTTCACTTATTATATTACCATCTGAATCAGTCCAATTTGCATCATCAAAATTTGCATGTATATTAGCTTTTCCATTTTCAATGTCCAAAGTGCTTAATCCACTGCCAGTTTCAATATCCTTTACAGATGTTGTAAAATAGGCATATGTAGGAGCAACTGTTATACATAATACAAGCATTGACAAAATTACAACAAAGAACCTTCTATAATGTCCAATTTTACTAAAAAATTTTTTCTTTGCATGCCTACATTTATACATACGACACCTCCTTAATTATCTACTATAGAAACATTTGTAAGTTTAAAATTTTCACAACCTAAATAATCGTTAGTTCCATAATATGAAAGTGTTGCCTCATTATCTTCAAGTCTAAAGGCATTTGTCATTACATTTGTACCATCACTTTTTTGTGCAACAATCTTAAATTGAAAACTACCACCTTTAAAATCATTAAGTACAAAAATATAACTAGTATTACTCATTATTGGATTCTCAATAACATTATTATCATCCCAACCACTATTATTAATTTGGTATAAAATTTTTGTTGGTTTAAAATTGCTTTTAGGTTCAGCATTTCCATCAATATGTTCTATTGTTATTTTTATTTCTCGTTCTGGCAAATTTACAGCCTGTGAATCAATTTTTTCATTTTTATAATAAATATATTCATCCGTTAATATTTTGCCACTTCCTCTACCCTCAATAACCTTACCTACCTCGTCTAAAAATTTTCCATAATAAAGTTCCCCAAAAGTAAAATAAGAATAAGTTCCAACAGCTGTAAAAGAAATAATGATTATACAAAAAACAACTTTTAAATACTTTAAAATCTTTTTCATATAATCACCTCTCTTTATAAAACATTCTGCCTTTGTCTTATTCTATACATTACAAAAAAACAACAAGTAATAAATAATATTTCATATCCCATAATAGAAATAATGCCTTGTCCTGTTTTAAAGTATTTATTTACTCTATTTAAACCATCTGAAAAAGGATTCATTTCATGTCTAACACCATCTTTATCATAATAATATCCATTATGCCAGTGTCCATCTTCATCATAATAACCATTTATTACATAATTTCCATCTTCATCATAATAACCATTTCTTTCATTTGTATGTTCTTTATTTTCGGTATCACCATCTACTGAATACTTAACCTCGTAATATTTAGGAACTATAGAAAATATATAATGTTTATTTTGATATTCATTACCTGCCTTACTATCCATAGTAATTAAAATATTAAATTTAATTTCAGAATCTTTATCCATATAAAGTCCATGAGGAAAACTTACAGTATACTTATCCATATCCTTAAGTTTACCATTATATAATACAGTATTACCATATTTATCATCATTTAATGACAAAATTATATTATAAGCTTCTATTATTCCACATTTTTTAGCTTCTTCTAATGTATATTTTTTATTTGTTTCAATATCTTCAATTAAAGTATTGTTAAAGGAAAGACTTTCAAGATAGCACTTTTTTCCAAAGTTATTTTTTATATAAAAGTCATGGGACTTTTCATCTGAAGGCTTCCAATAACCATCTACATTAAAGCTAAATATTGAATTTTCATCTTCTGCATTAACTACTTTATTGTCACCATATGTAAATATAAAAATTATAAATAAAGCAGTAAAAACTATCTTAAAAAATCTTTTCATAGTGTCACCGCCTAAATTTTAAGAACTAGAATTATTGTACTACTTCTTATTTAAAAAAATTTCTCCTCCTCCTTATTTGCTTCAATTTAATAATTGAATTTACTTAGAAGGAAGAGAAATTATATAGTTTTCTAAATATTAGTTTGTTCCATCTTTTGTTGTCCAACCAGGATTATTTTCTTGAGTTGCTTTAATTTTGAATAAATTCCTTATGTCAAAATTACTTATAGAATCTCCTCCTGTCACAGCATTTTGATAAGTATCGCCTTGTGTCAATGGAAATTCTAACCTAATTTTAATTGTGTTTTTTTCATTTGGACTTAGTACAAAACTACTTTCTCCTAATGCAGTTTCTATATTTGTTTTTTTCGCATCTTCTATTTCTCTATCATTTATATATAATTTCCATCCTGCATCTTGAAGACTTTTAATTACTTCTACATAATCACCATTTACAGGATCTTTTGTAACAGCATCATCATTAACTTCAAGCTTAATTTTTACTGTTAAATTAGAACTATTAGTAATGACAAGTCCCTCTTTACCTGTTCCTCCTTTTCCAGCTTGTCCTAACACAAAAGCATCACCTGGTCTTGCTTTAGATATTGCTCCTGTAACTTTAGTTCCTATTTTCCATCTTGATAAATTATTAACATTGTCTTCTTTCCCACTAGCATCAAGTCCTTCTATATCTGGAGATCTATGTTTATTTTCATAACTTGTAATATCAGTTGCCCTATTAGCAGTAGTAGTTATTCCTGCAACTATATTTCCTACTTGCCCCAACTTATCCTTATAGCCTTCAGTACTATCCCTTGCTACATCATAGCTCCAGTTAGGTGTTTCTCCACCATCACCAATTACTCCTGTAACTTCAACATTACCATTTGTAATTTTTAGTTCTAGTGGATTCTTGTCCCCAGTATTAGCAGTAATCTCTCTTGATTTTGTAAAATAAGCTAATGTACTTGCCCCTGTAACAGCTATTGCCATAAGCCCTGCTATTAAAATTCTGTTTTTCTTCTTCATATTAATCACCCCATTAAACCTTTCATTTCATAAAAAATTTTTTATGAAAAATATGATCAAAAATTATCCCATATATCCTAATTTATGTATACATAATCTTCCTTTGTCTGACTAAATATTAACATTTTTTATTACTTTTTTCAACATTATACTATGCTGAATTTGTTAACTATTAATTAAAATTTGTCGCCTTAAAAACAAGTTATTTCTTTTTTTGCAATAATATCATTTTTTAATCTTTTTTGACATTACCTGATTTCTTAAGAAATTAATATTTATAAATAATATTTATTAATTAAATATAAAAATTCAAAAAGGCTTTCCAATTTTTAGAAAACCCTCTTTAACAAAAAATTTACAATTATTTTTCTTTATTATCAACCTGCTTTAATATATTACCTATATCTTCATTAGAAAATTTATATTTCTTATTGCAAAACTGACATACTATTTCTTCTTCTTTTCCGTCATTATATATTTCAGTTAAGTCCTTTTTACCTATACTTATTAATGCCTTTTCTATTCTTTCCCTTGAGCAGTCACATTTATATGTTGGTTCTATTTCATCTAATAATTTTAAGTCCATATCTTCAAATATATATTCTAGTATTTCTTCTATTGTTTTTCCTTCCTTACTTATCATTGTTGTAATAGAAGGTATTTCTTGAAGTCTATACATTAATATATCTGCAAGCATAGGATCTGCATCTGGCATCATTTGTATAACAAAACCACCAGCTGCTTTTATTGATAAATCCTTGTCCACTAAAACTCCAAGAGAAACAGCAGATGGTGTTTGTTCTGATATTGTAAAATAATATGTTAAATCTTCTGCAATTTCACCTGAATGTATTGGAACCTGACCTACATAAGGTTCTTTTAAACCTAAATCCTTTATAACGTAAAGAAGCCCATTAGTTCCCACTGCTCCACCTACATCTAGCTTTCCCTTACTATTAAGAGGAAGATTAACATTAGGATTTCCTATAAAACCCTTAACTGTACAATCACTATGAGCTGTTACTGTAATGCCATTAACAGGTCCTCCACCATTTATTTTTAATGTTACTACTTCACTTTTTGATTTTAACATTGAACCACATAATGCTCCTGCTGTAAGCATTCTTCCAAGTGCAGCTGATGCTGTAGGTAAACATTCATGAAGTTTTGTTCCTTCATTTACAAGATTAGTAGTTATACCACCTATTACTCTTACCATGCCACCTTTGGCTGTACCTCTAACAATTTTATCCTTCATTTTCATTACCTCACTATTTTATATTTTTTTAACTACATATAATATTCTTTCACTTTTATTATTAACAGCTTCATTTGTATAGCCATTAAACTTATTAATAACTTTTAAATTGCATTTATTAAGAACTTGTTCTATAAAACTTTCCTTGTAACCTCTTTCTTCATGTTCTTCTTCAAATTTTTCATAAAGACCTGTTTCATTATTTCTTACAAAAAAGGTTAAGTACATAGATACTATATCATCTTCAAATTCATTTTCCCAGGAATAAAATATATCATCCTCATTGTGTATATAAATATTATTTCCTAAAATATTAGAAATTTTATAATAAGAATTAATGTCAAAAATAAATATTCCATTATCCTTTAAATGATTATATATACCTTTAAAATAATCTTCTAATTCATCATCATACAAAAGATAATTTGTAGAATCAAGTACACATGTAATAAGATCAAATTTTTGCATTAAGTTAAGTTCTGTCATATCTTGGCACACAACTGATGCCTTTAAGCCTTTTTCTAAAAATTTATTATTAGCCTCTGAAAGCATATCATAAGACATATCTACAAGGTATGTATTTTTAAATTTATCTGATAAAAGGCATGAAACATTACCTGTACCACAAGCTAAATCAAGATAATCATCCATATTAATAGAATTATCTGATGCTATAGATAAAATCCTTTTTGTTATTTCTTTATAATTTATATCTTCCTTTATTAATTTATCATAAATCCTAGAAAATTCTTCATATGCCATTTAAAAAATGCCTCCATAATAAAAATTCATTCTAATTATAGCGTATTTTTTATTAGATGTATATTAATCTTTTTTCTTTCTTCTTTTATTCATAATGCCACCTATCCTGCCAGTTTCTGATGCTGTAAGCCCTCCCCAGCCTAAATCCTTAACTTTATCCATAAGACCTAGCTCCTCTGCAATTTCAAATTTCATTTTTTCCCTTTCTAATTCTTCTTTAGTTAACTTCTTTTTGCTTTTTTGTTTAATTGATTTATTCACATATATCACATTCCTTATTCATATTATTATATATAGCTTTTCATAAAAAGAAATATATATTCACTAATTTAGAATTATTTTTCTATTTTACTTGATATTTATGTTACTTTTATCTATCATTAATTATATATTATTAATAAAACATTTAAGATTGGAGGAAAAATATGTCTATATTTGAAGGGTCTGGCGTAGCCTTAATTACTCCTTTCACGGAAAATGGCGTGGATTTTGACAAATTAAAAGAATTACTTGAATGGCATGTTAAGGAAGGTACAGATGCTATACTTATATGCGGAACTACTGGCGAAGCAGTTTCTATGACAGATAAAGAAAAAAAACAAACAATAAAGTTTACTGTTGATGTAATAAACAAAAGAATCCCTGTAATTGCAGGTTCTGGTTCAAATAATACAACAGCTGCAATTGAAATGAGCAAATATTGCGAAAGTGTAGGTGTAGATGCTCTTCTTGTTATTACACCTTTTTATAATAAAACAAACGATCAAGGTTTAATCAAGCATTTTGAAGCAATAAACAATGCTGTTAATATTCCTATTATGGTATACAATGTACCAGGTAGAACAGGATATAATATAAAACCTGAACTTCTCCTAGAACTTTCTAAGCTTTCTAATGTTAAAGCTATTAAAGAAGCCAGTGGTAATATTAGTCAAGTTGCTAAAATGAAAGCCTTATGTGGTGATAGTTTAGATTTCTATTCTGGAAATGATGATCAAATTGTACCACTTTTATCACTAGGTGGAAAAGGAGTTATTTCTGTTCTTGCAAATATTGTACCAAATGTAACCCACAAAATGGTTAAAAGTTATTTAGATGGTGATACAAAAAATGCTTTAAATTTGCAACTTGATTATTTAAATCTTGCTAATGATTTATTTATGGAAACAAGCCCTATTCCTATAAAAACTGCAATGAATTTAATGGGAATGAAAGTAGGAAATTTAAGATTACCACTTTATGGTATGAACAAAGTAAACAAAGATAAATTAATAAAGACATTACAAAAATACAATTTAATAGATGAAGAATAAAGGAGATAAAAAAATGGTAAAAGTAATTTTAAATGGTTGTGGCGGAAAAATGGGTCACATGGTTATGGATGCTTCTAAGCAATTTAAAGATCTTGAAATAATTGCTGGAATAGATAAATTTGCAGAAGGCACTGACTCATTTAAAGTATTTAAATGTACAAATGATGTAAATATTGATTATGATGTAATATTAGACTTTTCTCGTGCAGATGCTTTAGATGATTTATTAGCTCTTACTGAAAAAACTAAAAAACCTCTTGTATTATGTTCAACTGGATATACTAAAGAACAACTTGATTTAATAAATGAAAAGAGCAAAACTCTTCCACTATTTAAATCAGCAAATATGTCTCTTGGTATAAACTTAATTAATAACTTACTAAAAAAAGTAGCTCCAATGCTTTATGGAAACTACGATATAGAAATAGTAGAAAAACATCATAATCAAAAGGTAGATGCTCCAAGTGGTACTGCTCTTTTACTTGCTGATACTATTAAAGATTCTTTAAAGGATGAAACAAAATATGTATTTGGAAGAGAAGGAAGCTCAAAAAGAGAACAAAATGAAATTGGAATTCATGCAGTAAGAGGTGGTTCAATAGTAGGTGATCACGATGTAATCTTTGCAGGAACTGGCGAAGTTATTGAATTTACTCATAAAGCAATTTCTAGAGAAGTATTTGCAGTGGGTGCTTTAAAAGCATGTGAATATATGGCTACAGTAAAAAATCCTGGTCTTTACAACATGGACAATGTATTAGGTTTTTAAATAAAAAAAGCTGCTTGGCAGCTTTTTTTATTTAGTCTCAAATATTTGCTTCATTAAGCTTTCTATTCTTTATCACTTACAACTTTGATTAATTAATAATTAATAATTAATAATTAATAATTAATAATTAATAATTAATAATTAATAATTAAGAATTAAGAATTGAGGATATTTTTACTCCTTCGTCGTAAAAATTTTAATTATATATATGTGTGGACAAGCTCCATATTTCAAGGCTTACACCAAAACTTATACAAGAATACAATTATGCTAATGCTTTAGGCCTAAATACAATAATTCTTAATTATCTCCTATGGAGATTGGCTTTAAGCAAAGCGCAAAAGCCACTTAATTATTAATTCTTAATTTCACAGTTAAATTTTTAGCCTAATTAAAATTTCAAGGCTTACACCAAAACTTATGCAAGAATACAATTATGCTAATGCTTTAGGCCTAAATACAATAATTCTTAATTATCTCCTATGGAGATTGGCTTTAAGCAAAGCG